>CALEBT010000058.1 GCA_937942875.1 uncultured Ignavibacterium sp.
TCTTGACATTAGGTTCAATTTCTCCTAAAATTGAACAGTACTTTTTTAACTTTAAGGCAATACTATGAGACACTTCAAAATTTTGCTGCATTCGTTAGTAATTATAATTGCATTACTTCTTCTTAATTACTGTGGTAAATCTTCCACTGAACCGGAAACACCAAGCGATGAACAAGTTACTATTTCAGGGAAAGTAATTGATTTTGATGATGGAGAAGCAGTAGTTAATGCAGCGATTAAAATAATTGTCGATAGTGTTCAGTATGGTACTACAACAAATTCAGAAGGGAAGTTTTCCATAACTTTTAATCTGAAAAAAAACGTTGATATTAAAGTGATTGCTTCGAAGGAAAATTACCGGGGAGATACTGCAACAGTTTTTGCAATTCCCGGGAGAACAGTTGAAGTTCCTGTGATGAAGATTAAAAAAGATTCTGTTCTTATTACAACAACTTTTCCTGCCAGTATAATTTTAGTTGGACAAACTAATTTTCAAATTGGAGTAAGAGAAAGTGGAGATAACGAAACAACTACTTTAACCTTTGAAGTCAGAGACTCAAGCGGAAGGCCATTAGATATTTCAAATTCTGTTACCGTGCGTTTTATGCTGGGAGCAAGTCCCGGTGGCGGAGAGTTTTTGTATCCAACAACAAGAAAAACCAATAGTGCAGGACAAGCATCTGTTGGATTGACGAGTGGAACAAAGGCTGGTATTGTTCAGGTAATTGCTGAAGTTACTAAAGATGCCAAGACAATTCGTTCTAAACCCGTTAACGTGGCAATTCACGGTGGTTTACCTGATTTTAATCATTTTAGTGTTGCTCCTGATTTGTTAAATATTCCCGGTTTAGTAGTTTATGGCTTTGAGGATAATATAACGGCATATGTTGGAGATAAATACTCAAATCCTGTTAAGCCAAATACAGTAGTTTATTTTAATACGACTGGTGGTATTATACAAGGTTCTGCGGTGTCGAGTGGAAATAACCCTGTTGTGAATGTAAAATTGATTACTGCACTGCCTTATCCTGTTCATCCTGCTCTTGGGCCTGGATTCGCAACTGTTACAGCATCAACAGCTGATGAAAACAATCAAACTATTTCAAAGAGTACTGTTGTTTTGTTTTCGGGATATCCGGTTAACTTTTCAGTTTCTCCTACTACATTCAATATTCCCAATGGCGGTTTTCAAAACTTTACTTATGTTGTTGCTGACGAAAATAATAATCCGATTTCTTCAGGCAATTCTATCAGTGTTACCGTTGAAGGTAATGTAAAAGCAAGAGGAGATATCAGCGTGCAGATGCCCGATACTCAAAGCAGAGCTTGGACTGTATTTAATTTTTCTTTAGAAGATTCTGACCCATTGATTAATGAATTGTCTCAGGTTTATGTTCAAATAGAAGTTAACGGACCTAACGGAAAAAATAAAATTAGTATTCAAGGTACTTCCAGGTAAATATCTAAGTTTTACTATTTATGATAACTAAAACTTTAACCGTAAGAATTTATAACTTGCCTACGTAAGAAGAAAGTTATTTAAAGTTTTTAATGAAGAGAATTTAGTGGTTTTTAGTAATAATAGCATTCTAATAAAATTTTCCTGCTAATTTCTACTATGATTATATAAGATACATTTATAAATATTCTTAAATCAGTGTTCTGAGAGTAAATCCCTTTATTATAAGCACAATATTCAAATTATTTCAAAACTGTCTTTCATATTCAATCTTTGTTTTAAATGTTTTTTCTCTTTTCTCCCAGTAAGTCGCTGCATTCTTATCAAATCCTAACGGCATAAATTTTTTACCGGCTAACTTTGCTAAAAGTCCAATCGGAGTAACAACAGAATAAAACAGTATTGTTAAAATAACCCGCGACATTACAAATCCCAGTACAAGCGAAAGTCCAATCCACAATTTGTGAAATGGTCTTAACAAAGAAATTGCTATGTAAGAAAGAATGATAAAAATTCCTCCTGCCAATGAAAAATAAACAAATGAACTTTTACCAATCCACCAGATAATAAATGATATTATTATCAGAACTATACCTACAGTTATTCCTGTTTTCTTAACTGACTTTTCTGATGTGTCGATGTGTTTTAATTCTTCTTTTAACATAAAAATTTTTTACAACTTATTTATCAGACAGTTATTAACTAATAAAACAATTTAATCATCTTTTCATTCTGAGTTCATAGAAGGATGTCGGATTTCAAATCAATTCTGGCAAAACTTCGACACGCTCCGTTAGACTTAAAGTGTGATTTAATTTATTTTTATAAAAAACAATTAATAACAAAATAAGAATGAAATAAAATACCCAAAGAACCGGGTAAGTCTATGTGACTCGCTCAATTTAAAGCTAAACATTGATTAAGACCCGGCCCTTTGGGGGTTAAAGCTAAATAATATTTCAGTGTGGCACAAAATATTATTGTAAATCGAATCTGTCGAGCATCATTACTTTATTCCAGGCAGCAACAAAGTCTTTAACAAATTTTTCTTTGTTATCGTTGCAGGCATAGAACTCAGCAACTGCCCTCAATTCAGAATTGTGTCCGAATATCAAATCTACTCTTGTTGCTTTGTATTTCAATTTACCTGTCTTGCGATCATATCCATCAAATTTAGTTTTTGAATCATCCGCTGCTTTCCATTCTGTACC
>CALEBT010000059.1 GCA_937942875.1 uncultured Ignavibacterium sp.
AAATGGTTTAACTCTTCCAACTACTAAAGAGATTACAAAATATATATCTGAACATACTAATGCTGTTGGTTATGGCGGTGTCGGATATAAAGATGGAATCGTGCAGATTAGAGTGGAAGGGGTGTATCCGACTGAGGAAAACATCCGGAATGATACTTATCCGATTTCAAGGTATCTTCACTTCTTTGTTACCAAAGCTCCTTCAGGCAGTGTTAAAAAATTTATTGACTGGACTTTATCTCCAAAAGGGCAGAGTGTAATTAGAAAAGCTGGTTTTATCCCTTTGTGGGATTATAAACTCTAAAGAAAAAATTTACATTCAAATAACAAATAGATAATCTTCTATTAATATTCAATTTATATACTTACTCAGTTAAAAATAATATTTAATAATGATTTTTATAAAAAATAAACTCAATCAGATTTTCAGCATTAAAAAAGTTAAAGAAAATCCCTTTAGCGGATTAGAGGAAATAGTCTTTCACAAAAACAAGAATATTCTACTGTTGAAAGAAAGAAAAATTGAATGGGCTAGCGAATATTTCCTTATTTATAATTCTGATAATGAGGATTAAAGTTAGATTAAACTAATATATTTTCTTCGATTTTTTTCCTTGAATATATCTCTTCGATTTTAATTTCATTGGATTTTGTGATTTTATGAAGTTTGCAGGAAATGTTCTTATTATTAATTTCAATAAAATTAACACGCAATGAATGTCCTGAATAACCTTTGATTGATGCTCCACCGTTAATAAAATTCAAACCTTTTCTTTCGTAATACTCATTGTAATGAATATGTCCGTGAATAATCAAATCAATTTTATATTTATTAAAAAGGCTAAACAATCTTTTTTTCTTTCGTAGCTTCATAGTTTGTTTTTCGATATTTTGCCAAAGTCCGGCAATAGAACGTTTTGTATTTTTTATTTTATTAAAATGATGGTGAAGTGCGGCAATTTTAATTTGTCCATCTGAATTATATTTTTTCAACACCTGTTCGATTTCAAAAAACTGGTTAAGTTTTATTTCTCCATTCGATGCAAAAGGATTTTTGGTTAAAGAATATTCTAAAATAGAGTTCATACCTAGAATAAGAACTTCATCGTTTAACTCCTTTAAGAAAGGATAATTGTAATTTTGAGATACAAATAAGCAATCTTCGAATGTTTCTTCAAAATAGTTATTGAAAGAACCTAACTTCTGATAATAATCTGTTTTTTTACATCGGGATGGAAAATCAAAAATATCTTCTGCTCTTTGAGGACCGCCGAAAATATCGTGATTACCTGGTAAGACTGTCAGCGATTTTGAATTCAATAATTTTCTTTTATTCAGCTGATTTCGCAGCAATAACCAATCACTTTCATCAGCGTTATCGGTTAAATCGCCTGTTATTATTAAATGATCTGCTTGATTTGCAATAATGTAATCAAGTAACTTCTCAATTTTCCTGATGTTAGAATCAGAAAAAAGAGTATTAAGATGAAGATCAGAAAGATGAGCAATTAGCATAATATTTTATGAAACTAGTTCAACGGTATTTTCAATTTGTTTTAAGTATCTGGTTTTTTTTGCTTCTTTTATAAAAGAAATATCTAAAACTATAAATGCATCAATGCAGTTGTTGAAGTCAGGGTCAATACTGAAATCAACAAAATTAACCCCTTCTCTATGGCAAATGTCTGCATATTGTTTGAATAAAACCGGTACAGAGAAACCAAGAATTTTTAATTGTGATTTAAGGATTTTTAATTCCTGTTCGTAATTATCAAGATTAAAAAGTTCTTTTAATTCTGAGGTCTTTTTCTCTGAAAGAACGAACTTATTTTTTGAATACACGAGATTATCATTTTTAGAGAACCATTTTGAATAAAAATAAACGATTAAACTTTTTGCATCTTCGGAATAATTGTTACTCATACTTACTGCACCGAACAAATATCTTATCTCAGGATGCAATACAAGTACTTGACCAATACCTTGCCATAAATAATCTAATGCAAGTGAATTCCAGTATTTTGATTGAATAAAACTTCTGCCTAATTCAATAGATTGAGGAAGTATTTTTATCAAATTTTCTGAATAATCAAATAAGCAGGAAGTATAGAAACCCTGAACTCCTATATTTGAAAGTATTTCATTTCCAAAAGCAAATCTGTAAGCACCAACAATCTCCAGATTATCATCATCCCATAATACCAGATGCTTATAATGTTTATCATAAATATCAAAATCTTTGCTTCTACCGGTTCCTTCACCAACTTTTCTGAAAGTTATTTCTCTTAATCTTGAAATCTCCCGAACAACATCCTGACCATTATTGTAATTGACTAAATATATCTTTTTACCATCATTTGTCTGACCAATAAACTCACTGTTATTTAACTGCATTTTAATCTTTTGCTTATCAACCGGCTGAATAACAGTTGATTCTGTTTCAAAAATTCCCGGTTTATTTTTAGCGATTCTATATAAATGCTTTCTCAAGGCTTTGGATAAATGATTAGCATTAAAATATTTTGGAGATAATGCTTTGGGTGAAATCAGATTACCGATTTTTAACTCTATCGTTTTCTTTTCCTTGTTCATTAACTCGTATGGTAAAAGAAACATAGAAAACTTTTTTGAAATTAAAGAGGTGAAATAAAAAAGAAGAGAGTTCCTCCCTTTAATGAATACAGGCAGCACCGGTGCTTTAAATTTATCAGAGAAATAAACCAATCCTTTTTTCCACTTTGAATCTTTTATACCGTTTAAACCTAATCTTGATACTTCACCGGCAGGGAAAATGATTATTGCTGACTCTTCATTTATAGCTTTTGCAATTGCTTGATAATTTTCTTTGAATCTAACATTAGAAAATAGATCAAATGGCAGGAAATGTTCTTTAAGATTATTTATAGTCAAAAGGACGTCATTAACAATAATTTTTACATCATTTCTGACAGATAATAGTAATTTTAATAAGATTAAGCCGTCCAAACCCCCGAAAGGATGATTTGCTACCACTAACACTCTTCCTTCAGAAGGTATTTTTTCTCTGTCACGTTGAGAAATTATGTAGCTTATATCAAAGGTTTCAAAAAACTCATCAATAAATTCAGCTCCGTACTTTTCATTGTGCATTTCAATGAAATGATTAATCTTTTTTAACAAAAGTAGTCGTTCAAGTAAAATAATAACTGAATTCTTGATGAATTTCGGAAATTTACTTTCTAAAGCAGGAACTTTAGAGATAAGGATTTTTTCTATGTTAATCTTATCCATAATTAAATAAAATTTGTCAGGAAATTAATACTTATGTATAAAATAAATTTTATCAGAATGTTAAGAGAAGATTAAATTTAATCTACACTAAATTTATTTTTATGACCGTTTCTTCCCAAAACTTCGAAAAGCAAAAAGTGTCTGTCTGAAGTAATTTTTCGGGAAAAAGGTTTTTAATCCATATTCATCAGGTTTTGTTTCAGGAAGATAAGCAGTGCCGAAAAGCCAGTCCCAAATTGCAAGTTTGGTTGCAAAATTTCTGTTTCTTCCTTTTCCTGTCGAGTGATGCCAGCGATGCATCTCAGGACCGTTTATAATTTTTTGAAGCCAGCCCGTTTTAACATTAATATTTGAATGAATATACATTCCCCAAACAGCACTTATTAATCCTTTGTAGGCGACAACTTCGGGCGAAGAACCAAGGAGAATTATCGGAGCAAATTCAACAGTTTGATTTATTAAAATTTCAAGTGCGTGTGAGCGTGAGCCAGAAAGCCAATCTACTTTTTTGGGAGAATGATGTGCCTCGTGAATTCGCCATAACCATTTGTTACTATGTTGAAATCGGTGCATAAAATAGATGTAGATATCGTGTGTTAACGTGAAGAAAATAAGTTGAATCCAAATTGGAATGCTTGCAAACAACTTTAATCTTGATAAACCTGTTGAATTATCAATAAAATTGATTATATAACCAAATATTATTATCGATAGTATATAATTTTGTGCGATAGTATAAAGAACTAAGTCATCAAAGAAACCTTCACGCAGGAATTCCTGTCCTTTGTTATACGGGAAAATTCTTTCCAAAATTATAAAAAGGAAAGTAGCTCCAATAATTCCGGCAAATGATATTTTTTCGTAATAAGCAAGGTTAGAAAAATAATTTGATATGAATGAAAAAAAATGTTCAATTATCTCCATAACTATTTTACTCTTCTAAGCTTTTTAATTGATGATAATTCGCTTTCATAAACTTTTTTAACACCATCACCAAGAGAAATTTCAATATCTCTGATGTTTGAAACAAGTCTTTGAATACCTCCAATTTCTACAGAGGCAGCCTGATCAGTACCCCACATAGCTCTATCGAGAGTAATATGACGTTCAACGAAATTAGCTCCAAGTGCAACAGCAGCCCAGGTAGGGGCTAAACCAACTTCGTGTCCGGAATAACCAACCGGGACATCCTGATATTTATTTCTTAAAGTAGTAATCATTTTAAGGTTCAGTTCCTCAAGTTTACAGGGATATGATGAAGTTGCGTGTGCTAAAAGTAAATTTTCTTTCCCAAAGAAGTTAACTGCTTTTTCAATTTCATCCATAGTTGACATTCCTGTTGACATAATTACAGGTTTATTAAGTCTTTTATGTTTCTCCAATAATTCTAAATCAGTTAAAGAAGCAGAAGGAGTTTTATAAAGCGGAGGATTAAATTGCTCTATAAAATCCACGGAAGGTTCATCCCAACAGGATGCAAACCAGATTAAATCCAAATCCTTGCAAAACTTATCCAATTCTTCATATTCTCTTTCATTGAATTCTACTTTATGACGGTAATCTATGTAAGTCATTCTGCCCCAGGGAGTATCACGTTCAATATGCCATTGGTCTTTTGGAACGCATAATTCAGGGGTACGCTTTTGAAATTTGACAGCATCACAGCCAGCGTATTTTGCTCCGATAATCATTTTTTTTGCGATATCCAAATCACCGTTGTGATTTATACCAATTTCGGCAATTATGAAAACAGGATGATTATCCCCAATGATTTTATTACCAACTTTGATTTCTCTTTTTATCATTATTTATTCTCTGATTTTAGTGAAATAATTAGTTCAGCTATTTCTCTGAAAGCACCATAACCCGCCTTTGCTTCGCAGACATAATCGGAAATTTCTTTTATGAAACTCATTCCATCATTAGGCGTTGCTTTAAATCCACATTTTAACATTATTTCGTAATCATTAGAATCATCGCCAATGTATGCAATATTTATTTCTTCAACTCCATTTTTCTTTTTAATAAGTCCGAGTACTTCAAGTTTATCTTTTACACCAAGATAAACTTCTGAAATTTTTAATTTTTCGGCTCGTGTCTTTACTGTTCCGGAATTTTCTCCTGTTATAATAACAGTTTCAATATTAAGAAGATTTCTCAGCCTTTCTACTCCCATTCCATCTCTTATTGAAAATCTTTTGAAGGCTTCTCCATCGGATGAATAATAAATGCCGGTATCAGTTAAAACACCATCAACATCAGTAATTATTAACTTCACATTTTTTATTTTCTCAAAAAGATGTTGATTATTTTTTGCAAGGTTTTTATCAATTACCACGCTGTCCATCCTCCGTCAACGATAAGATTTGCACCTGTCATATAGGAAGATGCATCACTTGCCAGGAAAACTATTGCGCCTTTATAATCATACGGTTTAGCCATACGACCGAGCATTGTTTTCTTGGAATAATTCTTAATAAAAAATTCATCCTGATTATTTTCAACTCCACCAGGTGAGAGAGTATTAACTCTTATGTTATACTTTCCCCAATATGATGCGAGAAACCGAGTAAAATTTAATATTGCACTTTTTGTAGCAGGATAGGAAGGAGACTTATAAAAATCCTGAGTCCCATCTGGTTTTTGATAAAGAGATTGATCCGGAGCAACAATTCCATAAGTGGAGGCAACATTGATTATGCTTCCACTTTTTCTCTTAGCCATTTCTTTACCAATAATCTGACTGCAAAGAAAAACTCCTGTTAAATTAACATCAATAGATTTTTGCCACATTTCCAAGGGATAATTTTCAAATTTTGACAATTCTCCTGCGCTCAATGGATTTTCAAACATATCATTTATTGCAGCATTATTTACGAGCACATCAATTTTACCGAATTTATCCAAAACAATATTAACTAAATTTTGAACGGACTTTTTATCAGTAACATCAAGAGAAATTCCAAGAGATTCGGTTGATAACTGACTTGCAAATTCTTTACAATTAACTTCATCTAAATCAGCAACGATTACATTAGAGCCTGCTTCAGAAAGGGCAGAGCAATGATGTTTACCGATTAGTCCCAAAGCTCCAGTTACAACGGAAACTTTGCCCTCTAATGAAAATAAATCTTTTATGTTCATTTGTTCTTCGGCTTCGTATTGAAGTTTGTTGTTTTTCTAAAAACAGGTTCAACTGGTTCACCGCGTAAATATTTTTTCACGTCTTTTTCTTCAACTGCTTTTTTGAGAATCGGAAGCACATCTCTGTAAGCTTTCAATGTATATTCAATATCATCATCGGAGTGAGAAAAAGACATATTGTGAAAGCCGCCCCAGAGGATGCCGCGTTTAATCATTTCCTGTTGAACTAAGGATTTCATTTCTAATGGATTACATCCCGATTTATCAGCATCGAATGTTATAATTGTGCGACAATCAAATCCTGAACATTTTGTGTAATACATCTCTAATTCATTTGCTATCTGATTATAGCCATCTTTTAGTTTTTTACCTTGTCTGGCAAGATAGTCCGGAACATTTTTATCAATCAATTCTTCAATTGTGGCTTTGGCAGCAGCTAAAGAAAGAGCCTCTCCACCAAAAGTGGTGAAGAAAAAGACGTCTTTCTCAAGTAAACTCATTACATCTTTTCTACCAGTTAATATACCTATAGGCATTCCGTTAGCAACTGCCTTTGAAAAACAAGCTAAATCAGCTTTGACTCCAAAATATTCCTGAGCTCCTCCAACAGCAACTCTGAAACCTGTCCACATTTCGTCAAATACCAGTAAAGTTCCGTTATTTGTGCAGATTTCTCTTAATTGCTGAAGAAAATTGTTCTTTGGCTCTTCAAAAACGAATGGCTCAAGTATGACGCAGGCAGTATCTTCATCAATTGAATCAATAACTGACTGAATATCATTATAATTAAATGTGAAAGTTAAATCCTGAATTACGGATGGAATTCCTTTATTTCTATCAGTAACGCTGATATACCAATCGTGCCAGCCATGGTAACCACAGCATAACACTTTGTTTCTTCCGGTAAAAGCTCTTGACAATCTAACGGCAGCGGAAGTAATATCGGCTCCTGTTTTACTATATCGAATTGCTTCAGCATTCGGAACAACTTTTTGAATTAACTGAGCAACTTCAACCTCCAATGGATGCATCAGAGAAAAAGTAATTCCATCTTTAAGCTGATTTTTTATTGCTTCATCAACCTTATCATAACAATAACCCAGAGACAGAGGACCGACTGCCATTGTGTAATCCAAATATTCGTTTCCATCAACATCCCAGACGTGCGAGCCTTTCCCTCGCTGAATGTATTTTGGTGCAACACCTTTGATGTTTTGACCAGGTCCTTTAGCTAAGGTTTGTGTTTGAGCGGGTATTAGTTCTAAAGCAATTTTATAGAGCTCATCTGATTTTTTTATCTCAGGATAATTTTCATTAAATCCAACAATGTTAGGCATAATTCCTCAAATTATTTTTGTTTGATCTGGAGTAATAGTTTTTAGATCGTTAAGATGATTTCTGTACCAATTTACTCCGGCATATTTTTTATTAATTTCCAATAATTCCGGTTCATTTTTCAATAAATCCAAAATATTTTCTAAAGAAAAATAAGGAGTTATTGGATATAATTTCTCATAAATCTTCAGTATGAAATCATAATCTTCCTGATAATCAATTGTAAACCGGTGAGTCATTGAATAATCTTTTCCACTTTCCCAAAAATAATTCCCAATTCTGAAAATTTCATAATTTTCCCAGATATAAGGTGTTGTATGTTCTCTCTCAAAATCTTTTTTGGCTTCCTTCCACGCTTTTTCCAATGCGGAAAAGTGCATAATCTCCACATCATTTCCATCCGGGAAAGTTGCAGGGTGCAAATTACTGACATAGTCGTACTTCTCGCTATTGTTAATAAAAAAATCTATAACATTATCTATTATTCTGGGGTCAATCAGCGGGCAATCGGATGGAATTTTAACAACTGCCTCAGCATTAAACAATTTTGCTGCCTGATAATGTCTGTCGAGTAAATCATTAAGACTTCCCCTGTAACAAAAATATTTATTTTTTATACAAAGGTTTTCAATTTTATCATCTGAATCGTCAGTAGAGGTAGCAACTACAATTTTACCTGCTAAAAATGAATAGGAGATTCTTTCTAATTGTCTGATAAGTAATTCTTTCCCTAAAACAGGAAGAAGCACTTTATTTGGAAGCCTTGATGAAGAACATCGTGCTTGAACAACAGTAACAATATTCATTTTCTAAATTAAGATTAAGAATATGATTATGATTTTGAGCCAAGTAATTTCTTTTTCTTAAAATATTTCCAAAACGGTAAGTTTGAAGGAATATATACCCTTGAATTAGAGAATTCCAATAGTTTTCTTCCTTCTTCTGCAATGTATTTTGCTGATGTACCGTTATTCTGAATAGGCAATAGTTTCTTTAGAATGTTTGTATCAATATCAGAATAAACTTCTTTTCCAAGAGCCAGGGCAAGATAGACTACAGATGAATACCTTGTAACCAACACGTCGCAATTTGCAATTAACGGTTCAATTGGAATTCCGTAATAAACCAATGCTTCGGGCGCATATTTTTTTATTTCAGCTTCTCTCTTTTTGAAGTTTTCGTTAGGATGCAGTTTGAAAATTAACTTTCGACCATCTGCAATTTTCTGAGCTTTTCTGATAAACTTTTTCCTGTTTTCATATTTGAATGTTTCACGCATATCTGAGGTTGCTACTAAAACGAAATTCTTATGTTCAAAATCAGAATTAGTGATAGCTTGAACATTATCAAAATTAGGAATTCCGGTAACTTTTATTTTCTCAGGTTTTACCCCTTTTTTAATGAAAAGTTCTTTGTAACCTTCCGAAGCGACACAAAAAACATCATATAAATCAGATAAACCTGTCATAGAGGTACTTGCAGACCATCTGGGAAGCTTAAATGTTTTAACGATTCTGTACCATAAGGTTTCAGGATCCGTCATGCCCTCCTGTACAAGAATTATTCTTGATTTTCTGATGTTTTGGGGAATTATCAAATCCTGACAAGTAAATACTAAATCATAATTTCTTGATTTACCCTCATAGTCAATTTGTAAGTTATTTTTTTCAAGATATTCGATTGTTTTTCTTTTAAATTCTCCACCTAATACAGTAAAATCCAAAATTCCCAATTTAGTCAAAAATCTGATGTATCCATCAGCATAATAAGGCGTAAACCAGATGTTATAATCCTGCAAATATTCAGAGATTTTATGCATTTGAATGGTCTGGTTTAAAGAACCACCAATAAATAGAATATTTTTATTCATTTGGTCAGAATCTGTTTTTATTGTTACGTAAATATTAGTTACAAAAACCAATATTACAATGAAATTATGTTATCCCATAGTAAAATAAATATTACCTAAATGTTAAGAAATCATTTTTATGGTTAGTTTTCACGGTTTTGATAATTTCAACTATATTCGCAGAAAAAAAACGGGTATTTATGCGTACAATAAAGCCATCTGTATTAAAAAAAGGGGATTTGATAGGATTAATTTCTCCTGCTTCTTCACCGGACGATTTAGGAAGAATTGAAAATTCAGTAAAATATTTCGAAAAATTAGGCTATTCGGTTATTGTGGGGCAAAATGTCGGAAAATACAGAGGATATTTAGCTGGTACAGATGAAGAAAGATTAAATGATTTACATTCAATGTTCTCTAATAAAAAAGTTAAAGCAATTTTTTGTCTAAGGGGTGGATATGGAGCCTTCAGGTTGCTTGATAAAATTAATTATAGACTCATAAAAGCAAATCCTAAAATTTTTGTAGGTTATAGTGAAATCACAGCATTACAAAACGCAATTTATACCAAAACTGGTTTGTTGACTTTTGCCGGACCAATGCCTGCCGTTGATTTTGTAAATGAAATTAGTCCCTTTACAGAAGAATTTTTTTGGGAAATCGTGACTTCCAAAAAGAAAATAGGGAAAATAAAGTATCCTGGTGATCCCTTTCCTCAGCATTTAAAAAAAGGTACTGCCATAGGTCAAATATTTGGAGGTAATTTAGCTGTTTTGACAGCCTTAACTGGCTCTAAATATTTACCTGATCCAAGGAACAAAATTTTAATTTTAGAAGATATCAATGAAGCTCCTTACAAGATTGATAGGCTATTAAATCAACTGAGATTAAATGGAGTTTTTTCAAAAATAAAAGGTTTGATTCTTGGAAGATTTGTCGATTGCTATGAGGATGATGCAAATAAAAAAACTCTGACATTGGGAGAAGTTATTGATGACTATATTTGCCCGCTAAAAATTCCATCTATTTATATATTTCCACACGGGCACATAAAAGATTTCGTTACAATTCCGATAGGATTAAAAATTAAAATAGACTCTTTGAAAACATCTGTAGAATTTTTAGAGCCAGCAGTTATGTAGGACTTTCTGAATAAACGAAGTAGCCTTTTTTCTCAAAGAATTCTTTTGCTTTGCTTAGTAAATTCAAATCTTTATAAATCCCAAAAAAAGTTGACCCACTTCCTGTCATAATGCAGAATTCTGAACCAAGATTTATTAAAGAATTTCTGAGTTCGCTAAGTTCATTGTATTCTTCAGTTACAATCGGTTCAAAATCATTTTTTATAAAATCTTTCCAAACTTTATAATCATTTTGATATTTTTCTATGATATCAACTAAATTGTAATCAGGTTTTTTAGGTGAAATTTTTGAAAAAGCCCATTTGGTTGAAATATGAATTTTAGGATTTACAATCAGTAGATGATCTGTTATTCTAAAATCAATTTTTCTTAGTTTTTCGCCTCTTGATTCAGCATAAGCTGGCAGTTCGTGTAAAAATAATGGAACATCTGAGCCAAGCCTTAGTCCAAGTTCTCTTAATTGATTATCAGAAATCTTTAAGTCAAATAATTCGCTTAATGCTTTTAAAGTAAAAGCTGCATTGGAACTTCCACCGCCTAAACCGGCTCCAATAGGAATTTTTTTATCCAGGAATATTTCGACCGATAGTTTTTCCCCTGTAAATTTTTCCATTATTTCAACGGCTTTAATTACTAAGTTAGTTTTTTCAGAATTTAATAAATCAGAATTAGAACTGATGCTGAAATGATTTGATTTTTTGAAGTAAATCAGGTCGTGAAGTTGAAGTGGATAAAAAATTGTTTCCAGATTATGATAACCGTCTTCACGTTTTGAGACAATATTCAATCCGATATTAATCTTAGCAATTGACTTAATTGAAATTTCTTTCATTGAATAATTCTTTTATTGATTTGATATCATAAGGTTTAGAACCGCAACAAGCTCCAATAAAACTTGGACTAAACTTCAATTTGTCTTTGATAATATCTGCATAAGTAGAGTATTTTTTTTCAGAAAAAACGTTGAGGTAGAAGCCCCACGAGGAGTTCAGGTTCAGGTGGCGAAGCCATCCATTCGGATTCAGGTTCAAGAAATTGTTTAATAATGAATTACTGATGCAATTAAAACTGATAGCTAATGGATTAAAGTTTTGTATAAATTTTATTATATCAATTAAATTTTCTCCACTTAAAATTTTCAAGTTTTCATCAAAATATAAACTTACAACAAATGGAATTTGATTTTTTGAACAAAATTCGCAAATAATTTTAATTTCATCAAAATGACTTTGTGTTTCATTTAATACAATGTTACATCCATTATCATATAAAGTTTCGATATGATTGCAATGATTTAATTCCAATTCCTTAACTGTTGCTTTTCTTGTTCTTTGATAGCAATCTTCTGCAGGTGCATTTGATCCTGCTAAAATTATCGGGAGATTATCAATGGAAGATTTTGCTAAGTTGATTGCCTGTTTGACGTATTTTTTGTAATCATTTATACCAACCTGATCTAATGCATACGGATTTGTCCTGAAAGTATTAGTAGTAATAATATCAGCTCCGGCATGGATATATTCTCTGTGTATTTTTATTACTTCATCGGGTTTTGATAAATTGATTTTTGCAGACCAACTATAATCTTTTGAAGTCAGACCCTTTTCTTCGAGAAGGCTTCCCATAGCTCCATCTAAAATCAATGGGCGCTTAAAACTTTTAGATAATTCAATTAGATCAATATTGTATTTGAAATTCATTTCTTTTCGTTTAAGTATTTAAATAAGAATTTTTCAAACTTGCTCCAAACATCATCAAACTTAACATCCAGTAGATTTGGTTTTTCAGTAATAATGCAATCGAAATCAGTATTATATGGACTCCAAATAACCTCATTCAATTTATATTTCACGTAAAGTCCAAATACCGGGATATAGTTTGTGGCAGCCAAATGCACGGCAGAGGTATCTGGTGTAAAAAGTAAATCTAATTTTTTTATAATTGCAGCAAAGTATGCAAAATCGTCTCCTGAGCAAAAGATATATTTACTGTTAATAATTTCAATCGCTTTGGTAAAATCTTTTTGATGAGTAATTAGAATCAGATTTAAATCAAATTCTGATAAAGTTTCTATCAATTTTTTATAATTTTCTATCCCCCAAAAACGTGCATCACTACCTGCGGAAATATTTACTCCTAAAAGAAAACGATTTCTGGTGAATAAATTGTTCAAAAATTCGTCTGCTTTTTTAATCACGGTTTCTTTTGGATTAAAAATAATCCTTATCCCTTCTTTTTTATAATCTATTCCAAATAATTTTGTAAAACTGCATAATCTTTCGACGATATGATATTTTAACGGGTCAGGTCGTGGTACTGTATGAGTAAAAATATTTTTATTTGATTTTTCAAAACCAATCTTAACTGGACATTTAATAAATGAAATTAAAAAACTTACCGTTGCAGATACATCATCGTGCATATCAAATAAAACATCAAATTTTTTCGAATTCATTATCTTCAAAGTTCTAAAGAATCCGGTTAAGCCTTTATCAAAAACAAAAACTTCTTCTATATCAGGATTATTTTCAAAGACAAAATTATTTTTTTTATCAGCTAAAAGATAAATTTTACAATTCGTTTTTGATTTCAATATATTTATGAATGGAGTAGTTACCAAAGCATCGCCAATTCTGTTTAATCTTATCAATAAACATTTTGTTTCAGAATCAACTTTAATAATTCCGCCTGCAATTTTTGATTTTTTTGTTGTTACACTTAAAAACAACATCAGCAGATTTTTAAGTAAATACTCAATTTTTTTTAACATTTTTACTAAGAAGGTTAAGACATTTATTCAAAATTTCTTCAATATCCATTTGATAAAAACATTCTTTATTGAAAGGACACTCTAATTTATTACAAATTATGCAATGCAAGTCTGAAATTATTAAATAATCGGAATTCTCAGAAAATGGTCCGTGTTTTTGAGGATCAGTTGGTCCGAATAAACCCAAAGTTGGAACACCCAATGCAGCAGATATATGCATCGGACCGGAGTCATTTGCTAATATCAAATTACATTTACTGATTAGTGCAGCCATTTTAGTCAAATTTGTTTCAGGGGAGAGAATACAGTTTTTTTCAAATGAAGATTTAATAAAATTCGCATCTTCTTCATCTCCCGGACCCCAAAGAATTAAAACAGTGTAATTCAATTTCTGAATAATCTCTTTACAAATATCTATCCACTTTTCAGGGGGACATCTTTTAGAAGCCCATCCACCGGCGGGAATAATTCCAACTACAATTTTATCTGAAAGTTTATTCTTATTAAAGAAATCATCAGCAAAGGATTTTGCTTCAGTACTATGATAGAAATGAATTTTTTTTGAAGTTGCTTTAACATCCAATGCATAAAGCAATTCCAGATTATGCAAAGCTGAATGATAATCTCCTCTTTCAGAAGGACCGTATAAATTGTAAGCGTATTTTCTGCCTCTGTAACTATAACCAATCCTATATTTTGCCCCAGAGAAGAAAGTCAATTGTGCAGTTTTAGGGTTTGACCATAAATCTATTATTAAATCGTATTTCTCTTTCCGGATAGTCCAAATAGTTTTAAAGATAAAATCCGATTTATTAAAAGTTAATACTTTATTTACAAGTGGATTATTATCTAAAACTTCCTTTGCAAAAGATTCCACAAGGTAATCAATTTTAGCATTAGTGAAATGATTTATCAGATTATCAAGGACGATTGTGGAAAGGACAATATCACCTATTCCACGTGGTTTAATTACTAAAATTTTTTTTATTTCATTTGCTTTGATTTTCATCATAGAAAATCAATTATCTTTACTTCAGTGTGCATCTAACCAGTTTTCTCCAATCCCAACATCAACGACGACCGGCACTTTTAAAGGGAATGAAGTCTCCATCAGGTTCTTTATTAATACTTTCATTTCATCAACTTCAGTTTTATGGACATCAAAAACTAATTCATCGTGAACCTGTAAAATCATTTTCGTTTTAGCTTTTCTTGCTTTGAGTTCTTTGTGGATATTTATCATAGCCAATTTAATCATATCAGCAGCAGTTCCCTGAATAGGCATATTAATAGCTGCCCGCTCTTCAAACTGTTTTACATTTTTATTACTGCTGTTAATATTATTTAAGTATCTTCTCCGACCAGTGAGCGTTTTAGCGTATCCGGTTTGTTTTGCCTCTAAAATAGAATTATCCATATACTCTTTAACTTTTGGAAAAGTATGGAAATAATTATCTATAATTTCTTTTGCATAAGTTTGAGTTATACCTAATCTGGTTTTTAATCCAAAAGCTCCTATGCCATATAAAATGCCGAAATTAACTTCTTTGGCTTTTCTTCTCATATCTGATGTTACTTCCTCAGGAGCAACTTTAAAGACTAATGCAGCGGTGCTTCTATGAATATCCTCATTGTTTCTGAAAGCATTAATAAGAGCTTCATCTTCACAGATTGATGCCATAATTCGTAATTCAATCTGACTATAGTCTGCACTCATTATCAAATAATCTTTATCTCTTGGAATGAAAGCTTTTCTTATTTCTTTTCCCAGCTCAGTTCTTATCGGAATATTTTGCAAATTTGGTTCGTTTGAGGCTAATCTTCCAGTTGAAACAACTGCTTGATTATAAGAAGTGTGAAGTCTATTTGTAATAGGATTTATTAGCTTTGGAAGGGCGTCAGCATAGGTTGATTTAAGTTTATTTACTTGTCTGTAATTGAGGATTAAATCTATTACTTCGTGAGTGCCACGTAAGTTTTCTAAAGATCTTGCGTCAGTAGAAAATCCGGTTTTTGTTTTTCTGCCGGTTGATAATTTTAGCTTGTTATAAAGAATTTCCTGTAATTGTTTTGTTGAGTTAATATTAAACTCTTCTCCAACTTTTCTATATATTTCTTTTTGAAAATTATTAAGCAGAATTTCCAAATCTTTACTAAGATTTTTCAAGGCTTCATTATCAATTTTAACTCCCTCATATTCCATATTCTCCAGAACCTCAACTAACGGAAATTCAATATCAAAAGCAACTTTTTCCAAATTTTCATTCTTAATGATGGGGTTTAATTTTTCATAAAGCTGATAAGTTATATCTGCGTCTTCGCAAGAATATTTGAAAAGTAATTCGCTATCTGCATTTTCTATTTCTGCAGGATTCTTTTTATCAGGAATAAGTTCAGTTATTTTAATAGTGGAGTAGTTAAGATATTTTTCAGCCAGAGCATCCATTGAATTTTTCTGGTCAGGATCAATTACATAAGCTGCCAGCATTGTATCAAAATAGAGATTTTTGACTTCAATCCCAATCAATCGTAAAATTGCAATATCAAACTTTCCATTTTGACAGATCTTCTTTATTGAGTCATTCTCAAAAATTTCTTTAAAGTGCTTGATGAATAATTTAATTGGAATTTCGTTTAAGTTCGGGTTTGTGAATATATCTGCTTCATTGTTAGAAGAAAGTCTTATAAAATATGCTTCATTTTTTCCAGTACTAATTGAACAGGAAATTATTTTTGCTTTCCAGGGATTTAAGTCGGTAGTTTCTGTATCAAAAGCGAAAATTTTATTTTCTAATAAAATTTCTTTTAGCCTTTTAAGTTCCTCCTCATTTTTTATGTAATGATAATTGACATTAACAGAACTGAGTGTTTTTTTATCCTTTGAAATAATATTCTCATCTGCTGTAACTGAAAAGATGTTTGAAAAAGAATTATCATAAAGCTTCATAAATTTTGAGTACAGATTTTTGAATTCTAATTCAAGGAAAATTTCCTTCAAATGTATAAGGTTTGGTAATTCAAAAACTGTTGATTCAAAATCAATATTGATTGGAACGTCTTTCCTTATTGTTGCAAGTTCCTTAGATAAAAAAGCTTTTTCACGATTTTCTTCAAGCCTTTTGCGAACAGATAACTTTTCAATGTTTTTGAGATTTTCATAAATATTTTCCAATGAACCGAAAGTTTGTATTAACGGTGTGGCGCTTTTCGGTCCGATTCCCGAAACTCCGGGTATATCATCGCTGCTATCGCCAATAAGTGCAAGGTAGTCAGTCATATATTTTGGTTCAAAACCGAATTCATCAACGAATCTTTTATGATTATATAAAACTGCTTCATCCGTGGATTTTCCGGGTCTTATGATATTAACTCTATCCGTAATCAACTGGAAATAATCTTTATCAGGTGTAACAGCAAAGCCGTTAAATCCTAACTGTTCAGCCTGATTTAAAGCTGTTCCGATTATGTCATCCGCTTCATATCCTGGAGCGATATAAAGAGGAATTTTCAGGATTTCGATGATTTGATTAATTCTTTTTAACTGCGGAATCATATCATCAGGCATAACCTGTCTTGAAGATTTATAAGCAGGATACTTTTCGTGGCGAAAAGTTTTTTCTTTCGAATCAGTGGCAATTGCAATATAATCTGGTTTTTGTTCTTCAATAACACGGAGAAGTTGAGATAAAAAACCGTAAATTGCAGAGGTTGGTTCTCCTTTACTGGTTCTTAATGGTCTGTTGATAAATGCAAAATAGCCTTTGTAAGCTAAAGCCATTGCATCAATAAATATTAATGATTTATCAAGCATTGTTTTAATTTTATTTTTTCATATTCAAAATAATGATTGTAGAGGTTTTTCTAAACAGCAGCGAGGAAATAAAGCCATAGAATGATTAAAAGTATTGAAATATTACGAAAGAAAATAATCAGAATAAATCAAATAATAATCTTATTTTTGAACAACTTTTTGAAATCAATTATGAAAGTATGAAATGTATAAAATTCTAATTGTTTTACTGATTCTATTCCAAATAAATATAATAGCTGAAGGAAAAGATTCAACTCTATATGCGGCATTTTATAATCTTGAAAATCTTTTTGATACTGAAGACGATCCGTCAACAGACGACTCTGAGTTTCA
The DNA here is from genome assembly GCA_937942875.1 of uncultured Ignavibacterium sp. GTDB lineage: Bacteria > Bacteroidota > Ignavibacteria > Ignavibacteriales > Ignavibacteriaceae > Ignavibacterium. Next base: position 17,655 of record CALEBT010000059.1, read on the forward strand.
GATAGATTCGCCAAAGGAATGGAATCAGGAACGACTTGATAGAAAAATGTATAACTTAGCCAGAGTAATAAGATCAATGAATAATTATTTAGGTCCTGATATATTAGGGGTATGTGAACTTGAGCACGAGTTTCTTTTGGATTCAATGAATAATCAATTCTTAAAAGATAAAAATTATAAATCTGTTTCTCCTAATTCACCTGACGGGCGAGGCATTCAGACAGGAATAATGTTTAAGTCGAATTTATTTAATCTTTTGGAAGTTTTTACTGATACAGTAAAATTATCCGGAAGAAGCAGAACAAGACTTATATTAGGTACAACATTGATTTACAATAAAAAAGATACTATTTACATTTTCATAAATCATTGGCCATCACGAAGAGGTGGTCAAGAACAATCAGAGGCAAACAGGATTGCTGCTGCAAAAACTTTAAGAGCAAGAGTTGAAAGTATTTTATACAAAAATCCTTTAGCAAAAATTATCATTATGGGCGATTTTAATGATGAACCAAATAATATTTCAATCTTAGAACATCTTAAAGCAAAACCACTGTTATGTGAAGTTGAAGAAGATATAAAATTAACATCTGTAGATGATGAGACAGATTTATTTAATCTTTCATATCAAAAATTTATTGATGGATTTGGCTCATATAAATTTCAGGATAAGTGGAATATGCTTGATCAAATTATAGTTTCAAGAAATCTGATAATAGGGGAAAAAATAACTTACATTTGCGGCTCTTTCGAAGTTTATAAACCCGAGTTTATTGTAACAAAAAGTGGCAAATACAAAGGGGCACCTTTCCCGACATATTCAGGGAAAAGGTATTTGGGCGGTTATAGCGATCACTTTCCAGTTGTTGCGAAATTCAAAATAAATAAAAGGTAAATGTCAATGAAAAAAAATCTTTTAATTTTTGGAGCTAACGGAGAACTTGGAAAAGGAGTAACAGATTATTTAATTAAAAAAGATTTTGATAGTATTTATTTATTTGATTTTTCCTTTGATACTAATTATTCAGGTTCTAATCAAATAATAATTTCTGATTTATCTTATGAAGAAAATGTTGAAAAAGCTTTTGAACAAATTAAACCTGATAAAGAAACAGGTTTGCATTTATTCTCTACAATTGGTGGATTCTGGGGTGGGAAACCTATTTGGGAAACTGATTTAATAGATCTGGACAATATGTTGAATATGAATCTTAAAACGAATTTCAATATTGCAAGAAAATTTTCTAATCTTGTTAAAGAGGCTAAATATGGAGTATGCGGTTTCACTTCAGCATATACTGCAAATCATCCTGCCGAAAAAAAATTTGCATATGGAGTCTCTAAAGCAGCATTGTCTTATTTAATAAAATGTTTAGCAATTGAAGGTGAAAACATTAATCTTTCTGCTTTTGGAATTGCACCATTTATAATAGATACCTCAGCCAACAGACAGTGGATGGGCGATGCGGATTTCTCAAAATGGATAAAACCATCTGAAATAGGAGCAGTTGTTTATTCTATGTTTGAAAACTACAAAATAAATTCTGGTAATATTATTGAGCTCAAGATAAGATTATCTTAAAAATGTTCTTTTCTTTTGATGAATAGTAAATAGATTTTTGCCACTAAGTCTCTATGGCTCAAAGATTCTTGGTGTCTTTGAGTCTTTGTGGCAGATTCCATACTTTTTAGTGGTCACTTATGTATTCTTTAGATTGGATGATCCTCCTTGAACTTTGAAAGTCTTTCTTCTAAGTCCTTAAACTGTTCTCGCCTTACCAGAGATACACAAGAGCGGATACCTTCGATTCTTTCGCTTTCAGTAATTCTTAAAGAAATTGCACTAATTCCATAGTATAGTAGTTCTTTTAGAAGTTCTCCGCTATTCATTCCCGGATATGAAATTGTGAAGTAAAAACCATCAGCAATAGGTTCATCTTCATCCTTGTCATAAACAATTTTAAAGCCGTTTTTAAGAAAAAGCTCTTTCATAATTTTAGCCTTTGCACCGTATTCTTTTACCTGCTCAACGAAGTTGTAAGTGCCATCATTAACTGCTTTAAACATTTCGGTAAGTGCATACTGGGTAGAGTGGGTAATTCCTGCAGAGATTGCATAAAGATTTCCATAAACTAAAGCGTGACCAAAGTAGTCAGTTAAGTAATAATCCTTTAAATTTTCATATCTGCGTGAATAAAGTTTATCTGAAAGAACCAACATTGCAATTCTTTGACCAGCGTAACTAAAAGCTTTTGAACTGGATATAGTAAGAATGTAGTGATCAGTATATTTTGCAACCGTAGCCTGAAATGGTGGCTGTCCTGGTTTTGAAAGATCTTTTCTGAAATCCATAGCAAAATATGCAAGATCTTCAATAGGAATTACATCATACTTAGTGCATAATTCTCCAATTATTTTAAGTTCATTATCAGTAAAGCATATCCACGAAGGATTATTTGGATTTGAATATAAAACTCCGGCAATATTACCCTTTTCAAAATATGATTCTAACTTTGCTTTAAGCTTCTCACCTCTGAATTCATAAACATCAAAAGATTCAGTCTTAATATCTAAAATTTTAAGTTGTTGATAATGAACCGGAAAGCCAGGATTTATCAGAAGAATAGTATTTTTCTTTTTATGAAAACGAGCTAAAATCAAAAATGCTGCAAAACTTCCCATTGTTGAGCCTGTTGTTGGAAAGCAAGATTCAGGACTAACATCTAAATCTAAAAATAATTTTACAAATCTGGATGTTTCAATTTTCAAAGGTTGAATTCCGTAAATATCAGGATAGATTGAAGCAACTCCATTATTTAACGCTTTAATTTCCGCCTCAATTCCAATTCGTGAGGCAGGTAATCCTGGAATTCCCATTTCCATTCTGACAAATTTTTCATTTGTGGCTTTCTCCAAATCATCGACAAGTTTTTTGATTTCTCTGATAGATGATAAGCTCAAATCCTCAATCTTATTTTCCTGAAGAATTTTATCAACTATTTGAGGGTTAATAGGAGTTTTTCGAGGGATAATTGTGTTGGTCATAAATCACCTAAATATTTCAATTTACAGTTCAAAATTAAAGAGAATAAATATCTTTTAGAACCTAATTAAAATAGGTTACAAAAAATAATAAGCCCGAAATGATTGAAATGAAAAGTTTAATTATTTACTTTTGAGAGCAATTTTTAAATAAAAGAGAAAAATGAATATTAGTTTTTCAGAAATACCAAATCATCAGAATCTTTTCCTTGATTATTTATATGAATTTGAAAATGTGAAATCTTTTTATTTCTACGATTTCAGAAAAAAGGAAAATTATCCTGATATATTCAAAAAAATAAGTGAAAGAAATAATCAAAATAAGTCGGCGATTAAAGAAATAATTAAAAATCAATATTCAGGGTTTCAGAATATTTCTCAAAAAACATCAAGAAACATTGAAATATTGAATGATAAAAAAACTCTTTTTGTAGTTACTGGTCAGCAATTAGGAATTTTGGGAGGGCCTCTATATACATTTTACAAAATAATCACTGCTATTAAACTAGCGGCTCATCTAAATGAGCGTTATGATGATTATTATTTCGTTCCTCTCTTTTGGATGGAAAGTGATGATCACGATTTTAATGAAGTCAATTCAATTAACATTTTAAATGATTCCAACAATCTTATTTCTGTTTCTTATAAGGATGTCATCGAAGAAGATGAATTGAAGGAAAGTGTAGGAACTATTGCTTTCGATGATTCTTTGAATGATTTTTTCTCCAAACTTGAAGCAGAATTACGAAATACTGAATTTAAACCTTCCTTATTGAGCAAGTTAAGAGAATTCTATAAATCAGGTAAAACATTTAAAGAATCTTTCAGGGAATTATTATTTGATTTATTTGATAAATATGGTCTGATAATCTTCGATCCTCAAGATGTTCAGATAAAAAATTTACTCAGACCAATATTTATCAATGAATTAAAAAATTTCAGAGAGCATACACAAAAATTAGTATCTGTTAGTGCCATACTTGAAGAGCAGTATCACGCGCAGGTTAAGATCAAACCTGTTAATTTGTTTTATACTCTTGAAAAGGGCAGATATGCTATTGAACCTGAGGATAATATCTTCAAATTAAGAAGAAAAAGAAAACAGTTTACGGCAGAAGAATTATTATCTGAGGTGGAAAGTAATCCTGAAAGATTTAGTCCAAACGTTTTGCTGAGACCTATTGCACAAGATTTTCTTTTTAATACAGCATTTTATGTTGCAGGACCAAGTGAAATTTCATATTTAGCTCAGGTAAATCCTTTATATGAGTTTTTTAATATAATTCCCCCAATTATTTATCCAAGATCTTCAGCAACTTTATTAGAAAATCATCTAACAACCTTTACAGATAAATATAATATTGAAATAAAAGATATATTTTTCGGACAAGACCATCTCAAAGAAAAGGTATTTAGTAAAATATCAGAAATAAATTTAAAGGATGTGTTTAAAGAGAGTAATAAAAATATCAACTTAATTTTTGATGAATTAAAACAGAATTTATTCGCTTTAGATAAAACACTATCTGATTCTGTAAATAAATACAGAGAAAGAACTCTGCAACTTCTTAATGATTTAAATAATAAATCAAAAAAGTATCAGGATAATAAGTTTGAGACCGTGCTCAGGCAATTGAATAAATTAAGCAATCTGATTTATCCAAATCAAAATCTTCAGGAAAGAGAGTTAAACTTTATTTATTTCTTTAATAAGTTCGGACCTGAATTGTTGGACAAAATTTTTGAGGAACTTACAATTCAGGAGTTTGAACATCAAATAATACTTCTGTGATTGATAATATGTCTTAAATATTTGTTATAAGTCTGATTTGATCAAAAAAATCCGGGTTGGAAACTTTTGTACATTCTGCATTGTCTATTTCTCCACCTCTATCCAATAGCATTGAAAAAATCGAAAAAGTCATAGCAATGCGATGATCATTAAAAGTCTTAAAAACTCCATACTGATTTTTTACTTTCCCTGAAATGGAAAAACCATCTTCAAATTCATCTACTGATAATCCCATCGAAGCATAATTTTTACATAAAGCTGAAATTCTATCGGTCTCTTTAAATCTAAGTTCAGTAGCATTACTTATACAAAAATCACCTTCGGCAAAAACCCCGGCAACTGAAAGAATAGGAATCTCATCTATTAAATTCGGTATTAAAAAAGATGGTATTTCAATATTCTTCAATCTGGAAGAACTGACTTTGATGTTTCCAAAAGGTTCTCCGTTTGAAACTCCAATCTCTTCAATCAGAATATCAGCACCCATCTGTTTGAGAATATCTATAAAAGCAATGCGGGTAGGATTAAGAGAAATGTTTTTAATCAACAAATTAGAATTATCACTTAAAATAGCTAATACAATAAAGAAGGAAGCTGAAGAAATGTCGCCAGGAATTGAATATTCATTGTTGCAAGGATAATTTCTGGATGAACTGAATATTCTTTTTCTACCATTCTGAACTTTGAAATCAAGATTGAGCATTCTCTCAGTATGATCCCTTGAAGGAACAGTTTCTATAACTTCTGTAAAATCATCATTAAATAATCCGGCGATTAAAATTGCAGATTTAACCTGAGCACTCGGGATTTTCAGCTCATACCTGATTGGACGAATTTCTTCAATAGGGGAGAAAGTAATAGGTAGCTTGAAATTATTATGAGAAATTTTTGCACCCATCTTTTCTAAAGGTTCAATAATCCTTCTCATTGGTCTTAATGAAAGAGAATCATCTCCGGTAATGGTTGACTGAAATTTTTGTGAAGCAAGAATTCCACTAATTAATCTTGCAGTAGTGCCTGAATTGCCGCAGTAAATATCCTTAACAGGTTGAATGAAATTGTTTTTACCGATTCCTTTTACTATAAGCTTATTGTCTTCATAATTAAACTTTGCACCAAGTAATTCAAAAGCATTGATTGTGGAATTAACATCCTCACATCCGGATAAATTGAAGATTGTTGAAATACCCTCAGCCATTGAAGAGAAAAAAACTGCGCGGTGAGAAATTGACTTATCTCCTTTGAAAGTTAATTCTCCTTTTACAGATGTAATTTTATCAAACGATAATTTCATCTTTTACACCATTTATCAACAAGAGCATTAAATTCTGAATCATTCAAAGTAGTTTTATTATAAAAACCTTTTTGCATTCTTTGCCTGAAGGCTTCATAGAGTATAATTGCAGCAGCTACGGAAACATTAAGACTTTGAACCATTCCTTTCATAGGGATAATAAAACGATTTGAAGCTAATTCTGCGGCTTCTTTGGAAATACCGCGATGCTCATTCCCGATTACGATGGCTGTTTTTTGAGTAAAGTCTATTTCATAAAGATTTAAAGAATCAGGACTGAGAGTTGAAGCAAGAATTTGAAAATTTTGTTTTCTCAGAAAAGAAAAACAGGAAGAAATATCTGAATGTTTTTCACGTTCGACCCACTTTACTGCCGAACCGGATGTCTTTCTACCAAGTTTTGGAAATTTTTCAATAGTGTAAACCAGATGGACTTTATTGATTCCAACAGCATCGCAGGTTCGTAAGATAGCACTAACATTATGAGGATCGTGTATATTTTCTATAACAAGAGTAAGATCAAATTGACGAGCTGAAATTACTGATTTGATTTTTTGAAGGCGCTTTTCGGAAACAAATCTTTGCATAATTATCTTTTATCAAACACAAGTTTATAAACAGTTTCATTAACTTCTTTTCTGGCTTTATCAACTAAAATTTTCTCTTTTGGTATTCTCAGATAAAACTCAACAATATCGAGAACTTTTTCAATTGCTTTTTCTTCATTATCAGCCCAGGCTTCGCAGTTTTTTATCGAAGGGACAAAAGCTGAATAGCCATCTATTTCCTGTTTAACGATTAAATCAATAACCATTAGTAACCGGAATTAATCAGTTCATCTTTAAGAATCTTAACTCCACTGCTTGTTCCTAATCTGGAAGCTCCTGCTGCAATGAATTTGAGAGCATCGGCTCTGGATTTTATTCCACCGCTTGCTTTTACTCTTAAGTTTTCGGATGCTAATTTCATCAGTTTCACATCATATAAATTAGCACCACCAGTCGAGAAACCTGTCGAAGTTTTTACAAAGTCAGCACCTGCTTTTTTGCAAATTGAAGATGCAATAACTTTTTCTTCATCTGTTAATAAACACGTTTCGATTATTACCTTAAGAGTGATGTTGTACTTTCTTGTTAAATCAGAGAGAGATTTTATATCATTAAAAACATAAGAGTAATCCGATGATTTTAGTTTTCCAACATTTATAACCATATCAAGTTCTTCAGCACCATCTTCAATTGCAATTTCCGCTTCTTTTAATTTAATCTCAGTTTTATTTGAACCAAGCGGAAAACCAATTACAGAGCAAACTTTAATATCTGTGGACATTAAATAATTGAAACAATAATCAACCCAAGTTGGATTGACACATACAGAATAAAAACCAAATTCCTTAGCTTCGTCACAAAGTTTTTGTATATCATTTACACTTGCTTCAGGTTTTAGAAGAGTATGATCAATAAATTTAGCTAATTCAATATTATTAAGATTATTTATTTCTGATAGCGGATCTTCTGTTTTAACTTCTTGAATAATCTCTCTGATTTTATCATCAGAAAGGTATTCGTATTTGTTATTCAAACTGACCTCCATATAATTTATAAGCCTTGAAGGTATTACTTAAAAGCATAGCAATCGTCATCGGACCTACTCCACCTGGTACGGGAGTAATAAAAGAAGATTTTTTCGAAACTTCTTCAAAAGCAACATCACCGACTATTTTATAACCTTTACTATTTGTTGAATCCTCGATGCGATTAATACCAACATCAATTACTACCACTCCATCTTTTACCATATCTGCTTTAATCATTTCAGCTTTTCCAATAGCTGCAATTAAAATATCAGCTTGTCTGGTAAATACTGATAAATCAGAAGCAGCAGAATGGCATACTGTTACAACTGAATTTGCAAATTTATTTTTTTGAAGAAGAAGGTTGGCAATTGGTTTCCCAACAATATTACTTCTTCCAACTACAACGACGTGCTTCCCTTGTGTTTCAATATTATATCTCTTAAGAAGTTCCTGTATTCCTGCAGGTGTGCAAGAAACGAAGGTATCTTTACCAATTACCAGATTCCCGACACTTACAGGATGAAAACCGTCAACATCTTTTTCAGGAGAAATTGATTCAATAATTTTATTCTCATCTATATGTTTGGGTAGAGGAAGCTGCACCAGAATGCCGTGAAAATTTTCATCTTCATTATATTTTTTTATAATACTAATCAGTTCATTTTGAGAAATATCAGCACTAAGTTTTTCAACAATTGAACGCATTCCAATTTCCTGGCAAGATTTACTTTTACTGGAAACATAAATTTGTGAGGCAGGATTATCGCCAACCAAAATTGCAGCTAAACCCGGAACGTTTTTACCTTGTCTCTTTAATCCCTCAATTTGAATTCTGAGTTCATTTTTTATCTCAGTTGAAATTTTTTTACCATCTATAAGTTGCATAAAAATCCTTTTAATATTCTATTTTATATTCTGATTTAAGATATGCTTTAATTTTTTTATCATTTATTATATCTGAATAGAACGGATTAGAATTTTGCCAACCGGTTTTCCCAGTTTTTCTAAAATGTTCTAATCTTCGAATTGAAATTTCACAAAAAACGGGATCAATATCTACTGAAAAACATTTTCTTTTAAGTTTTTCTGAAGCAATCAGAGTTGTTCCTGAATGTAAAAAGAAATCAAAAACAATTTCATTTTCATTACTTGAAGCAATAATTATTCTTTCAATAGCTTTCAAAGGTTTCTGAGCATAGCAACCATTAACATTCTCTTCCATTCTATAAAAAACCTGCTGAATATCAATCCAAACATTTCCAGCTCTGATATTTTTTGATTTACTTCTTTCAAAATTGTCAGTAGTCAGACCATTTACAGTTTTATAATATCCTTTTAATACTTTCGGAATATCGGTGTATTCTGCCTCAACATTAAAAACAGGTTTTCCTTTTGTGAAATATAGAAGTTCTTGTCTGACAGACATCCAGTTTTTTTGAGTACCAAATCCTCTTTGATTTCGAAGCGTTATAAAATTTTTTGATCTGAATCTTGTTTCAGACATAAGATTAAGAAAAATACCAAAGGGCTGAAAAAAGTTTTTATGCTCAGCTCCCAACCAGACGTATAATGATGAGTTATTATCCAAAAACTTGTCGGTCAATTCAATCCATTTTTTACACCACTGATAAAAACCATATTCATCAAATTTTTGAAAAGCTATAAAGTTATAAGGGGGATCGTGAATTGCTAATTTGCCAAGGTGGTCGGTGAATAATTTAGATAATATTTTTTCATCAGTACAATCACCACAGATAATTCTGTGACCTGCAATTTTATCTTTCCAGATTTCTCCGTTTTTGAGACGGCAATAAGGCAGAAGTAAATTTCTTAATTCATCATCTTTATCAAGACGGGGAAGAGGATGCTTCAACATTTTGATAATTTTTAGATTTTTCAAATTCCGGGAAAAAGATTCTTTCAATACTGGTGGTTTTACCTGAGTTAACATCAATTTTTATAAAGACTGCACTGAGATGAATCTCTTCTTTTGCAGTTTCATACTTTTGAGGTGTCTGATAAAGAAATCTGTTTATTGCTGCCTGAGTTTTCATACCAATTACAGAATCATAAGGTCCTGTCATTCCGACATCTGTTATGTACCCAGTTCCATTTGGTAAAATTCTCTCATCTGCTGTTTGGATATGAGTATGAGTACCAATAACACAACTAACTTTTCCATCTAAAAAATTTACCAGAGCCATTTTCTCAGCGGTTGCTTCAGCGTGAAAATCAATTATAATAATTTTAGTATCATTTTTTACTTTGGCTATAACCCATTCTGCAGCTCTGAAAGGGCAGTCAATAGCAGACATAAAGGTTCTTCCCTGTAGATTTACTACAGCAACTTTCACATTTTTTGATTCTATAAGAATATAACCATTTCCGTGAGTGCCTTTAGGATAATTTAATGGGCGGAGTGATCTGTTGTCCTGCTTTAAGTATTCTTGTGATTGATGTTTATCCCAGGTATGATTTCCACCTGTAATAACTTTTACGCCGAGGTCAAAAAGAATCTTTGCCTCTTTTTCAGTACAACCTTTTCCGTCGGAAATATTTTCACCATTTGCAATAACAATATCGGGTTTATACTTTTGAATTATTCCAGGTAAGAAAGTCTGAGTAAATTCTAAACCAGGCTGACCTATTATATCACCAATAAAGAGTACAGAAATATTATTCATTTTTTTCTTTTTTTTTGGGATGAAATATAGTATTAAATGAGTTCAGGTTCAGGTTCAAGTTCAAGAAAATCTTACTCTTACTCTTTCTCTTACTCTTAATCTTCGTGGATTGATTGGATGATTGTTCCCTCAATAGGCAATATGCGATTTGCAGTAAGCAAATTTTTATAATCTTGCTCTCTCTCTTTCAGTATGGAATATACAGAAAGCAATAAGCAAGAATAATTTCATAAAGCGATGAATGACTATCGAATGACCACCGAATGACAAAGAAATAGACCACGGATTTGACGGATTCTACGGATTTAAACGGATTAAGTTTAGGTTCAGCTATAATTCTTACTCTTAATCTCAATCAGATTGATTGAAGGTTCTTTGGATGATTGAAATTGGAAAGTTCAGATTTAAGTTCAGGTAATCATATAATCACTTATTAAATAAGGAAAGAATAATGAGAACTTTGAACCTTTTCCTAATTCACTCTCAAGTTGAATGAATCCGTGGAGCATCTCAACATATTTTTTAACGAGAGTTAAACCCAAACCAGTTCCATCAAAAGAGCGAGCTTTACCTTCACTAAGTTGTCTGAATGGTTCCCATATTATAGCTTGTTTTTCTTTGCTTATACCAATTCCGGAATCCTCAACAATCAGATTGATATAATCTTGATTGTTTAATTTTGTCACTCTGAAAGTAACAGAAATATGACCTTTTTCAGTAAATTTAACTGAGTTACCAATTAAATTGTTCAAAATTGAGTTAAATAATTTTAAGTCAGTTTTAAAATAAAATTTATCAAAAGCCGAATCAAATCTAAGTTCTACTTGCTTTTTGGCAGCATTAGGAGAATGAAGATTTACAATTTCACTGATTGTGTTTATTATATTTATTTTTTCAAATTTAAGTTCAATCTTCTCAGATTCAAATTTTGAATAATCAAGAATTAAATTAAGAGTATCTAACAATCTTCTGCCACTTCTGAAAATAATTGCAGCTTGTTCACTGGTTGATTTATCATTTGAATCGTCCATAAGAAGCTCAGCAAAACCAAGTATACCAATTAAAGGAGTTCTTAATTCGTGACTCATATTGGCCAGGAAATTTGATTTTAATCTATTTGACTCCTCAGCTTTATCTTTAGCTAAAACCAATTCTTCAACTAGTTTTTTCTTTTCAGTTATATCTTCGCTTATTCCAATATAATGTGTTATTTTACCGTTTTCATCCATTATTGGAGAAATCAGAGCTGACACCCAGAATAATTCTCCATTTTTCTTTTTATTTAGAAATTCACCATTCCATACATTACCGGATGAAATAGTATCCCACATCTCTTTATAAAATTCTGGTTTTATATATCCGGATTTCACAATTGACGGTTTATTCCCAATTATTTCTGACAAGTTATAACCTGTTATTTCACAGAATCTGGGATTAACATATTCAATAATACCATCATTATCAGTTATCATTACTAAAGCCGGGGAATGTTCAATACCCCGGTAAAGCTTTCTTATTTCTTCTTCAGCAATTTTATTAACTGTAATATCCCTGAATATGCTCAAAAGTAATTTGTTCCCAACTTCATCAAAAATAAAAGAATTGGTCAGTGATACCCATTTTTCTTCATTCTGCCAGATTCTTATTTTCGTTTCAAAAAGACGATTGACATTACCACTATTAAAGTTTTTTTGAAAATCATCAAGAGCATTATCCTCCGAATAATCTGAATAAAGTAAATAAAATGGAGTTCCAATTATTTCTTCTTTTGTTTTGTTGAATAACTTACAGAAAGCCTCATTTACCTCAACAATAATTCCATTGCTATTGGTTAATCTCATAGCATCAAATGAATTTTCCCATATTGATCTAAATCGTTGTTCAGAACTTTTTATTTTATCATCTGCAAATTTCTTTTCTGTAATATCTGTCAGCATTCCGAAAGAGCCGGTATAATTTCCATTGTCATCAATAATTGGTGAAGCTGAAATCAGGAACCAAATTTCTTTGCTGTCTTTGTTTCGCAATTTTAATTCGAAAATACTGGATTCACCCATTCTACGAATCTTTTGAAATTCATTATAATATGTTAAATCTTCGGGGAATAATAGATCAGTAAAATGTTTATTCACTAATTCATTAGAGGAATAACCAAGAAGTTCAGTCATTCTTGGATTCACATAACTTATTTTATCATCAGCATCAGTAGCTATAACACCCTCAATAGTTGTCTCAAGAAAAGTACGTAGTTTTTTCTCGCTTTCTCTTAACTCAAATTCTGCTTTCCTTCTTTCAGTCAACACTTCAATATATATAATTATTCCACCAATAGAATTATCAGCTTTGTACCAAGGACGACATTGCCAGTTCGCATAATCTATAGAACCATCTTTATGTATTAAAATATCGTTTTCAGCACTTAAAACTTCTCCCTTTAAAGCCCTTTGATGGACATCTCGTAAAAATTGAGGTAAATCAGGAAAAACTTCATAATGATTTTTACCGATTATGTTTTTTTCTTTGACTTTCAAATCTCTATAGTATCTATCGCTTACGTAGATATAATTCATATTGGTGTCGTGAACTGCAACAGAGCTTTGAGTATTTTCAACTACATATTTCAATAGATCATAAGAATGAGCTAATTCTTTTTCCGACTTTTTTCTTTCAGAAATATCACGGAAAGTTCCCATCAGGCATTTATTGCCTTTATAATATATCTGAGATGCTAATACTTCTACAAAAACTGTATTACCATCTGACCGGATAATTTGAGTTTCAATTGGAGTTGATGAATTGCTTTCAGTAGTTTCTTCAATATGTCTTTTAAAGATATCCTTAACATTTTCAGATAAATTAACAGGATGTAATTTCGACTGATGAATACCAATTAATTTTTCTTTAGGAAGTTGCATTAGTTTAGAAGCAGCATCATTAGCATCTATTATGAATCCAGATTCCATATCTGCGATAAAAATTGCATCGGCAGCTTTATCAAAAAGAGTTTTAAATTGCTTTTCTCTATCAAGAATAGCTAATTGTGCTATTTTTTGATCTGTTATATCTGTATGCGCTCCAAACATCCTGATGACTTTTCCGTTTTCA
>CALEBT010000060.1:0-17500 GCA_937942875.1 uncultured Ignavibacterium sp.
TCTCCAAAGAGAACAAGATCATATCATTATGTAAGAGTTTATGACACTTTAAATTTTCAGGTTAAATTTTCAGGGCAAAAAGTAACTATCATTCCTGCTTTTAAAGATGAGGGCAAAGAAAGGGATAGAGATTTTATACAATGGGATACTGTTTCTTTGATGAGTTTATTAGGTGTATATGTGATCATAACTTATTATAAAAGCGCTGAAAAGAGTTTAAGCTATAGACATAAAATAACAAATCAAAGATTTGATTATGAGTATATAAAAGAAGAACTAAATAATATTTTATTTTACCACTCTGATGCCTTACATTGGAATCTTGCACAAATTGAAAAAGTGGGAGAAATTGATAAAAGAGCATTAACTCATACAAAAAAATTTCAAGAATACCTGGTGTTGAGATGCACTCAGAAAAGTCAGCCAGAAAAAGAGTTGACGAACTTCTCAAAGAGAAAAAGGTTTTTATGACACTTTTAAGAGAATTAGCAAAAAAAGCCCAAAATAGGGAATCTAAAACAATCCAACCTAAAGAACGTTTAACTGGTACCAAAGCTACTCTCACAATTAAAAATTACCCTGGAGGATATTATTTTTTCACTTGTGATGAGGTTATTATTGAGAAAGATATTATTTATTTGGTCGAGGGAAAACATAGCCAGCAAAGGCTTATTCCATCATTAGAAGATTTAAAAGATGGTTTAATAAAATGGTTCTATTTACAAATTTAAAAGAAGTAAAAATAGGAAGTGTAGAATATAAGCCCATACCAATATTAAAACTCACAACTGATTTAAGATTTTCAAAAGAGATATTAAAAAAATCTCAAATGATGAATCTACAACTCCTCAATGAAGAAGCAGCAAAAAATGGTTTTCAGGTGTTGATTAATAAAACTAATCTGGTGAAAATTTTACTCTAAACAATAACAAATAATTATTACCACTTTTTACTTATCCTTTTATAAATTTTGTTTATGAAATCATAAAAACAGAAGTCTTAAGGCCAGAGTTTCTACTTTCTCTTTTAATAGCTTCATTTATAAGAAATCATTTATAAGAAAAGTGAAAGTGTAATATTAAAAATAAAATACACAATGAATGTATGGTGTGTAAAATAATTTCAAAGAGCATTTACAAAAAAGAATTATTCTTAAAAAATCGATATGTTAGTACAAAAATTTTGTTTTTTTCAGTTTATTATCAACTGTAAATTTGAGGATTATGATTGAAATCAATAAAATAAAAATTGCTAACAATCTTCCATTTGTATTAATTGCTGGTCCCTGTGTTGTTGAGAATCGTGACCTGGTTTTTTTCACAGCCGATAAGATTGTAAATATTACTTCTAAACTCAATATCCCTTACATTTTTAAATCCTCTTACAAAAAGGCTAATCGTACTTCGGTGAATTCATTCTCAGGAATTGGTGATGAAAAAGCTCTGAAAATACTTGAAGAAGTACGAAAGGATTTTGGTGTTCCAATTTTAACTGATGTTCATTCTGTTGAAGAAGTAAAGCTTGCCTCAGAAGTAGTGGATGTTTTACAAATACCAGCTTTCTTGTGTCGTCAAACTGAATTGCTTGTTGAGGCTGGAAAGACAGGTAAACCAGTAAATATTAAAAAAGGTCAATTCTTAGCACCTGATGAAATGAAATATGCTGCTGATAAAGTCATTTCGACTGGCAATCAAAATGTTTTATTAACTGAGCGAGGCACTACTTTTGGATACCATAATCTTGTCGTTGATATGCGCTCACTTGTAATTATGAAAAAGCTTGGATATCCGGTTATAATGGACGCAACCCATGCTGTTCAAATTCCTGGTGTAGGTGGAAAATCTGGTGGTGCAAGAGAATTTATCCCATATCTTGCAAAAGCTGCTATGACAATTGGAATTGCTGGTCTTTTTCTCGAAACTCATCCGGAACCTGAAAAAGCGTTAAGTGATGCCGATTCACAGTTGCCATTAAAATTTCTTGAGGATTTATTAATTCAGGTAAAAAGTATTGATGATCTGGTGAAGAATTTTAATGAATTGGAAATTAAATGATTCGCATGAAAAAATTTAGTCATAGCGAAAGATCCTCAAGGCGATTTCAGTCAATTTATCATTTTCATTAACTGATTTTAATATGAATATTTATTGTATTAATGTTTGTTTTGTAATTATTTTCTTAAACTTAAAAATGATTAAAGGAACTTTATGAAGAAAGACTTGAAAGATCGACTAAAAAAAATTAAACTTTTAATTCTTGATGTCGACGGAGTTTTAACAGATGGTTCAATTGTTTATTCTTCACAAGGAGAGGAAATAAAAACTTTTAATGTTCACGATGGTTATGGAATTGAGATATTAAGGCAGGAGGGAATTCCTGTGGCAATTATTACAGGGAGAATATCTCAAATCGTAGAAAAACGGGCTAAAGATTTAAAGATTGAAGATTTAGTTCAAGGAACAATAGATAAGGTACCAGCTGCGGAAAATTTCTTAAAAAAATATAATATTACATTTGATGAAGTGGCATTTATGGGTGATGACCTTTTTGATATTCCTTTACTACAAAAGGTTGGTTTTGCCTGTGCTCCTAAAAACGCAAGAAAGGAAGTTAAAAGAATAGTTCATTATGTAACAAAAAAAGAAGGTGGTAAAGGTGCTGTAAGAGAAGTAATCGATATGATACTTGAGGCAAAGAAAAAATCTAATACAATTTTTGAAAAGTAATGAATTTATTTAAAAATGGTCAGGATTTCCCGCGCAGATTAAGCGATCTCGAACTTTACTGGTTGAATCTAATTTTACCTGATGATCGACCGGGTTATAAAATCTATCGGGATAAAATATGTGAACTTTTTGTTATTGGTTATGGCAAATTCCCTCCCTTTAATCTTATCCTTGGAAGAAGAGAGGATAAACCAGATTTAAGTATTCCTCCTCAACCAATTATTGCAACTGGAACTTTTTTCTATGATAAAGGAAAAGTTAATGTGACTATCTTCGAAGAATTTGAGAATCAAATTGAAATTGATATTCAATCGGAAGGTTTTAATTATTATGAGATTTCTCCTGTAGATTTGAAAAACAAGGAAATAAATTTTTTTACTTACTCAAACTGGTCACCCGGGAAAAAACATCCTCTCGACAATTCTGATTTAAGATTAATTGAAATAGACTATAATTTTGTTCTTGTAATTTCAAATTTGCATAAACGAATCTGGATTTTTGATAAAAAATTACAAACCAATAAGTTTATTCCTGTCACAAATTTTTATCAATGGATTTTAAAAATAGCTAATGTTAGAGAACCAAAAATAATGACAGATATAAATTATTTCTTTTTAAATTTGAATAAATTTTCAGATTCACAAATTAAGGCAGCATTTATCAATTACAATAGAGATTGGAAAAAAATAGAAGTGCAGAGTCAATTTGAAAATAAAAAAGAAAAGCAGAGTTGGTTTAAAAAAATAATTAAAGGGATTTTATGGAAAAGATAATTCAAGATGGAAAGGAAGTAATAAGAATTGAATCTGAAGCCGTTAAAAATCTTGAAAGTAAAATAAATGAGAATTTTTACAAAGCCGTTGAGGCTATATTAAATACAAAAGGTCGAGTTATAATTTCAGGTGTTGGTAAGTCGGGAATTATTGCAAGGAAAATAGTCGCTACAATGAATTCAACAGGCACCCCAGCTCTTTTTATGCATCCCAGTGATGCAATTCATGGTGATCTTGGAATGGTAAGGAGTGAAGATGTGGTTATACTGATTTCTAAATCGGGAAGCACACCAGAAATTGTTAGAATATTTCCTGTTTTAAAGAGGATTGGCACAAAAATAATTGCACTCGTTGGCGATATGAAATCTTTTCTAGCGAAAGAAGCAGATATAGTTCTTGATGTATCTGTAGAAGAAGAAGCCTGTCCATATGATCTTGCTCCAACATCATCAACTACAGCTACACTTGTGATGGGAGATGCACTTGCAATTGCTTTACTTAAATCAAAGAATTTTACTAAAGAGCAATTCGCTTTTTACCATCCAGGTGGAACAATTGGTAGAAGACTAACTCTTAAAGTTGAAGAGATTATGACTAAAGGTGAAAATGTACCGATTGTCAACCAGAATGTTGATCTTCATAGGGCAATTTTAGAAATGACATCGAAAAGACTTGGTGCTACCTGCGTTGTTAATGATGAGGGGAAACTTGTAGGTATTATTACAGATGGCGATTTGAGAAGAGCGATGGAAGTTCACAAGAACCTTTCAGGGCTCAAAGCAAAAGATGTTATGGGCAAAAATCCTAAATCAATAAAACCTGATGTGCTGGCATCTTATGCAATTCAATTAATGGAAACATACAAAATTACGCAGCTTATTTGTATCGATGATGAAAACCATCCAATTGGTATGGTCCATTTGCATGATCTGGTAAATCTTGGTTTTATTTCAACTTAAAATATGATTGCTAAATTTTTTAATTGTTCCTCCGACATTTTTTCAAAGCTCTCAGGATTTATAATTATAACATTAATTCTGACATTTATTTTATACAATATAATTGGATGTTCTGATCAGAGAGTTAAACCAAGAGTTATTTCAATAAAAACGAAAGAATTACCCGATCAAGAATCTTTTCATACAAAAGTTGTTTTTTCAGATTCAGGGATTGTAAAAGCAATTCTAAGAGCAGGACATATCGCTGTTTATTCTTCAAGAAATGAAACAATTCTTGATGGTGGAATTACTGTTGACTTTTATGATAAAGATGGAAATCATACAAGTGTATTAACAGCGGATCGTGGAAGAGTAGATGATGTAACTCAGGACCTTTATGCTTTTGGAAATGTTATTGCAAAATCTGACAGTGGTGTTGTATTGAAAACAGAAGAATTGAGGTGGATAAATGCGAAAAGAAAAATTGTTACTGATAAGTATGTAGAAATAACTTCACCTTCAGAGGAAATTTATGGTTATGGTTTGGAATCTGACCAATCATTAAAAGATTATGTAATTTTTAGAGTTAGTGGAAAAATTGAAACTAAGCAATGAAGAAATTATTACTGACTTTTTTACTAACAATATCAATTCTAAATGCTCAAGAGATTAGAGTAGTCCAACTTATAAATTCTGATAGTTTGGTTGGCACTACAATCAATAATGAAAGAGTTAGGATTCTTTTTGGTAATGTTCAATTAATTCATGAAGATATTCGAATTTTTTGTGATAAAGGAATTCAATATCTCGAATCTAATAAAGCTGAACTTGACGGAAATATTAAAATCATCCAGGGAAATCAAATCCTTACCACAAAAAAAGGTTTTTATTTCGGTAATTCAAAGTCTGCATCTGGATCTAAAGGCATAACTCTGTTTGATGGAAATGTAACCCTTAAAGCAGATAGTGGTGAATATTTTTTTGAATTAAAAAAAGCAGTATTCAAAGGAAATGTTATTCTATATGATGATACAACAGAATTGAAATCAAATCAACTGGTTTATTTTACTGAAGAAGAGCATGCAATTGCTACTGGAGAGGTAAAAATAACTCAATTCGAAAATCAAATTTTTTCTGATACATTAAATTATTTTAGAAAGAAAAGATTTTCAATTGCTCAAGGGAATGTAATTGCTTTCAATCTTAAGGACAACCTTAAAGTTTATTCTGATTATCTTGAAAACAATCAGACAAAAAGTTATTCCTTTGTTACCGGGAAACCTCTTTTAATTCAAATCGATACAAGTTCAGAAAATAAAATTGATACATTAATTATCGTTGCTGAGAAGATGGAATCATTTCGAGATACTTCGGATATTTTCATTGCGACCGATTCTGTTCAAATCTGGAGGAATGAATTTTCTGCTCATTGCAATTATGCAATTTACAATAAGAAAGATGGTAAAATTTTAACATCAAAAAATAAAGATGAACAACCTCTCTTATGGTACGATGAGAATTTTGCTTACGCTGATTCGGTTGAGATTTATGTCCAGGAAAATAAAATTGATAAGGTTAACCTATTTACCAGAGCGTTTTTAATTTCAAAAGATACATTATTCGAAAATAGATTTAACCAAATGAACGGTAATTTTATTCAATTAAGATTTGAAATTGATACAACTGCAAAAAAAAATAACCTGAAAGAAGTTTTAGTGGTAGGTAATTCACTTAGCATATATTACATATACGATGAAAATGAACCAAATGGAGTAAATAAATCAAGCAGTGATAGCACTTTAATTCAAATTGAAGAAAATCGTGTTTCAAAAGTAAAACTTTTTGGTTCTCCCGAAGGTGAATATTACCCCGAAGAAAAAATATTGGGGAATGAAAAAGAATTTTTATTGAGTGGTTTCAGATGGATTGAAAATAGACCAACGAAAGAAAATTTACTTGGAATTAGAGAAAAACTTAGCAAGTAACGATGATTATGGCTAAACTAAAATGAACGAATTATTTTTTATGATGTAATTCTAAATCTTTGACTGGAATATTTGTCTTTTATTAAACGATGTGTGATAATTTATTTGGAAAAAATTCTATAAATATGTTTTATGTTAAAGGTAGTCCATGATTTTAATTAAGAATAAATTTTTAAAAACTAATTCATAAATTCTAAACAAATTTAATTTTTCAAAAACTTAATGGATTTTCAATGGATGTTTTAAGAGGTGAAAAATTAGTCAAGAGATATAAAAAAAGAAATGTAGTTAATGGAGTAACTTTACAGGTTCAAAAAGGGGAGGTAGTTGGATTACTTGGACCAAATGGTGCAGGTAAAACAACCAC
The DNA here is from genome assembly GCA_937942875.1 of uncultured Ignavibacterium sp. Taxonomy (GTDB): domain Bacteria; phylum Bacteroidota; class Ignavibacteria; order Ignavibacteriales; family Ignavibacteriaceae; genus Ignavibacterium. The sequence goes on from CALEBT010000060.1 coordinate 6,790, forward strand.
ATTTTATATGATTGTTGGTATGATTAAACCAAATGGTGGAAATGTTTACCTGAATGAAGTCGATATCACAAAAATGCCAATGTACAAAAGAGCACGGCTTGGAATTGGTTATTTGCCACAGGAAGCATCAGTTTTTAGAAAGTTGACAGTTGAACAAAATATTCTTGCCGTACTTGAGTTTATGAATATGAGCTCAGCAGAAAGGAAACAAAAGACAGAACAATTACTTGAAGATCTTGGAATAACTCATATCAGAAAAACATATGGTTATCAACTAAGCGGAGGTGAGAGAAGAAGAACAGAAATAGCTCGTGCTTTAGCAACTAATCCAAAATTTATATTGCTCGATGAACCTTTTGCTGGAATTGATCCAATTGCTGTTGAGGATATAATGAAAATAGTGGCTAACCTTAAAAATCGTGGAATTGGTGTATTAATTACCGATCACAATGTTCATGAAACTCTTGCCATTGTAGATAGAGCTTACATCCTTATCAATGGAGAAATTCTCAGAAGTGGTAAATCAGAGGAACTTGCAAATGATGAACTTGTGAGAAAACTTTATCTCGGTGAGAAATTTAAACTGGAGAGGTATTTGTAAAATATTGAAATAAATTTTTTTGCCTTTACTTATTGAAATACTACTTCGTCTTAAACAAAAGTTTAACTTTAAAATGAACTAATTTCATCTTTTATCAAATTTTTTTTGTAATTGTAATTTCCATTTAGTAATTCTTAAAAGTTTTCAAAATGAGTTTCCTTTCTTTTGTGAAGGATTGTTTTGTTGTTTCACTCTTAACAATGAGAGCTAAAGGATAGAATCATTGCGAGCTTAGTGATGCAATCTTTGCTGATTAAGTTAAAAGTTTTCAAAATGAATTCACTTTCTTCTGTGAAAGATTGCTTTGTTGTTTGACTTCTCGCAGGACTGACTAGAGAATGAAAGATTGCTTCCTCTAAACCTTAAGTTGATCGTTGCAACAGTTTAATTGGAATGGTAACTGCTAATGAAGTAAAACAATTCTTTCTTTTTTGTACATTAACTTCAAAATAACATTTTCTATTTTTTTAATCTTTTCATCATGCATTTATTTTCAATTTTTATTTTTCTTATTTTTCATTTCGTATGAGTTTGCTATATAACATAAAAATTAATTTACGGAATATATTAGGAAAAGATAGTCTCGTCTTTACATCAATCGAAAAATCAGTCGACTGGATCAAAAGTCTAATTCCTTTTGAGTTTAGATACAATCCTGAGTTCACTCAATTCAAAAAATTCTTATTAGAATCACAAAACTGGTCAAAAGAGAAACTTGATGAATTTCAATATGAAAAGACAAAAACATTACTTGAGTATGCAGAAAAATATGTTCCTTATTATCAAAAAAAATTTGCTGAATATGGCGTGAGCTCAAGGGATTTTGTTAATCTTCAAGACATAAAAAAGTTTCCAGCTATCACAAAGGAAGAAATTAGAGATAATATCGAAGAATTTATTTCAAAAGATTTCCCAAAATATAAGTTAATGTATGTTACAACTGGTGGCTCAACAGCAATTCCATTTGGTTTCTATCAATCCACTTCACTTGAAAGAATTGATTTAGCATTTTTTGATTATCACTGGAATTGGGTTGGATGTAAATTGACAGATATTTCCGTTGTACTGAGAGGTGAATTTATTGGTAATGAAAAGAAATTTTTTGATTACAAAGCAAGTAAAAGAGAATGGCGCTTTTCTACTTATTACTTGAATGAAAAAACTTTTGATAAATATTTTCAGAAACTCAATGAAATTAAACCTGTATTTATTCAAGCGTATCCGTCTGCTGCTGAACTTTTTGCACAAATGATGATTGAAAGAAATTACAAACTTTCTTTCAAATTAAAAGCTATTATGCTCGGTTCTGAAAATGTTTACGATGAACAAATTAATTTTATTGAAAAATCATTTGATACTAAAGTTCATACATGGTATGGTCAGGCAGAAAGAGTTTGTCTTGCTCCCTGGTCACAAAATTCGAGATTGTTTCATGTTTTACCACAATATGGTTTAACCGAATTGGTTGATTCAGATGGGAATGAGATTATTGAAGAAGATCAAACTGGGGAGATTATAGCAACAGGATTTTATAACTTTGCAATGCCATTTATAAGATATAGAACTATGGATCTGGCAACTCATACAAATCAAAAGAGCCCTGACGGTTTTAATTTCAGACTTTTTAAGAGAATCGAAGGGAGACTTCAAGAATTGATTATAACATCGACGGGAAGATTGATTTCAATGACAGCTATCAATATGCATGATAATACTTTTGATAATGTTCGTCAATTTCAATTTTATCAAGATACACCTGGAAGTTTAGTTTTGAAAATAGTACCGAATAAAAACTTTTCTGAAAAAGATTTGCAAAGGATTTATGATAACTTAAAATATAAACTTGGTGAAGATACTAAACTTGAGATAAAACTAGTGGATCAAATTCCTCGCACAAAAAGTGGAAAATTAAGATTTCTTGATCAGAAGCTTGAAATTAAAAATTGGAAGAGAATTGAGAAGGTTAGATGAAAGACATAATTGATTCAAGATTAAGCAATATTGTTGCAATTTTTAATGATGAAAACTGTAAATATTCAACTAATCCACCATATCACCCAAATAAACTTTATCCTGAATATCCATTTGATAAAGAATTTATCGATAAATCGTTTGAAGGCATTGATGCATATGAAGCTGTTAGAAACTTATTTTATCTTCTTGGATATGACAGAGAAAATTTTGGGAAGAAAAATTGGAATCCACTTGGACATTTAATTAAACCTGGTTACAGGGTAGTTCTTAAACCAAACTTCGTTCTTCATTTTAATGAAGGTGGATACGATATCTTTGCAAATCTTACCCATCCATCTGTAATTCGTGCAATTGCAGATTATTGTTACATTGCCATGCAAGGGGAAGGAAGCATTGTTATTGCCGAAGCACCGCAGATGAATTGTGAGTTAGATAAACTTGAAGAAATATTAAATTTAAACTCTATCTTTATATTCTATCGTAATTATGCAAAAATGGATTTTCGATTGATCGATATTAGAAAATTAACCTGCAAATTTGATTACGATAAAGGTTATTTCCCTTCTGATAGTTTTGTTTTTAATGAAAATGCCGATCCTCTTGGTTATGAAATTATAAATCTTGGTGCAGATAGTTATCTTAATGAACTACCAGGACTTGAAAATCTTTATGGAGCAGACTACGATAGAACATTCACTGTTTTAAACCACTCAAATGGAGTTCATAAATACTGCATTTCAAAAACTGTATTGAATGCCGATACAGTTATTTGCATTCCAAAACTTAAAACTCATAAAAAAGTTGGAGTAACTCTTAATATCAAATTACTTGTTGGCATCAATGGTGATAAAAATTATCTGGCTCATTATAGAATTGGCACTCCAGATCAGAACGGTGATGAATTCCCATCAAGTAATAAGCTCGATATAAATCTATACAGAAAATTTACAAGATTTTTCAGCGATTACTTTTTTGCAAAGAGAAGTCGATTAGGCGATAGATTATTCTTAGCAATAAAAAGAATTGCTCAACCAGCTTTGAATTTTTTAAGGGAGAAAAATATTATTACTCCACCTGATGAAAACGATAGAGTTTATGGAGGTAATTGGTGGGGAAACGATACAGCCTGGCGAATGGCTCTCGATCTTGCAAGAATTTTTATTTACGCTGATGCAAACGGAAACTTAACGAATAAACCACAGCGTAATATTTTATCAATAGTCGATGGAATAATTGCAGGTGAAGGTGATGGACCTATGTCGTCGGAACCAGTAAAAATTGGAACTCTCATTGGTGGAGAAAATATTCTTGCTGTTGATACTGCAGCTTCAACTCTTATGGGTTTTGATTATCAAAAAATAAAAATGATAAAATTTGGCTGGGAAGAAAAAAAATTTCCTCTTGCTTATTTTAATCCAGAAAATACTTCTGTTTTCTCAAATGATAAAATTCTTAATAATAAGAATGTTATAAGCTGTAAGAAATATAAGTTTAAGCCACATAGAAATTGGCGAGGTCATATTGAATTAGATGGAAATCTTTCATAGGGATTTTGAGCCGTAGAGTATATTCTTCTTTTAAAGAATTTTTTCAGTATAATTTTGAACGAAAAAAATAAATAGTGAGGTTCTTTTATGGAATCAAAGATGTCAATCCTTGATTATTCAATTATCATTATTTATATACTAATTGTACTTTTTATTGGTTTTTACTGGCGTCGGAGAACAAGAACTTCTGAAGAATATTTTCTTGCTGGAAGAAAAGTCGGTTGGATTGCAATTGGCGCTTCACTTTTTGCAACTAACATATCAAGCGAACATTTTCTCGGACTTGCAGGTACTGGTTCAAAATCTGGATTGGCTGTCGGTCATTTTGAGTGGTTGGCATGTTTAATTTTACTTTTGCTTGGTTGGGTTTTTGCTCCTTTTTACATTCGCTCTGGAGTTTTTACAATGCCCGAATTCTTGGAAAGAAGATACAATGTTGCTTCCCGATATTATCTTAGTATTGTTTCAATTATAAGTTATGTACTAACTAAGATTTCAATATCTCTTTATGCTGGTGGAATTCTACTTCATGCTGTAGTTGGTTGGGATATGTACACCTCTGCAATAGTAATTGTTTTACTAACTGGTTTGTATACAATTCTTGGTGGATTATCTGCTGTAATTTATACTGAGTTACTTCAAATGTTTGTTCTTATCATAGGCTCAGTTGCTCTGACATTGATTGGATTAAATCAAGCTGGAGGATGGAATAATTTGATAGCAACTACTCCACCTGATTTTTGGAATATGTTTAAACCAATGACACATCCAGATTTTCCCTGGACGGGAATAATTTTTGGTGCTCCAATTTTAGGAGTTTGGTATTGGTGCACAGATCAATATATTGTTCAGAGAGTTTTAAGTGCTAAAAATATTCATAATGCCCAAAGTGGAACGATCTTTGCGGGTTTCTTAAAAATTTTACCTGTCTTTGTTCTTGTCCTTCCTGGAATTATTGCCTTTCAGCTTTCAAATGGGGAAGTCACTGGTGATAAAGCTTATCCATGGTTAGTTACTAACTTATTACCTTCAGGTTTGAAAGGAATTGTTGTGGCAGGTTTACTTGCTGCGTTAATGTCTTCATTGAGTGCGATGTTTAATTCAACTTCAACTCTTGTTACAATTGATCTTTATAAAAAATTTAAACCAGATGCTGATGAAAAAACAGTTGTCAGATTTGGAAGATTTACTACAGGACTTATGGTTTTACTTGGTTTATTATGGATTCCGTTTATTGGTCTTTTAAGTGATGACCGAATGTATGTCTATTTGCAGAGTGTTCAAGCCTATATCTCTCCACCTATTGCCGCTATATTTTTACTCGGTCTTTTCTGGAAAAGGGTTAATGGAAAAGGTGCTATCAGTGCACTAATGACTGGATTTATTTTTGGATTTTTACGATTGATTCTTGAGATTAACAACAAAATCACTCCGCTTGATAATAAGTTTCTGCATACAATTGCTTCAATTAATTTCTTGCATTATGCAATAATACTTTTTGTTATCTCTGTTCTGGTTCTAATAGTTGTAAGTTTATTAACCGAGAAACCATCAGAAAAACAACTGGAAGGATTAATTTTCGATAAATCAAAAATTTCAGAAAAGAATAAATGGACTATAGTAAATATTTTTATGTCTGTCGTTTTGGTCCTGTTTTTATTTAGCTTGTGGTGGATTTTTAGATAAGAATTTTCAGAAATTAGCTATAAAAAAATATTGTCAAATAAACCTGGTGTATTAATGATATGAAAACAATAAAAAAAGTTTTAGAACCGAAATTCAAATGGGCAGTGGCTGGACTCGGAAATTTTGCTGTTAATAATGTTATACCAGCAATTAAGAGTATGAGAAGATCGAAAATAGTAGCAGTTTTTAGTCATTCATTTGAAAGAGCAAAGGAAATAGCAGGTTTATATTCTATTAAAGAATATTACGATGATTTTGATAAGTTCTTGTCTTCAAATTTTGATGCTATTTACATTGCGAGTGCAAATCAATATCATTACGAACAAGTAATCAAAGCGGCTAAAGCAGGTAAGCATATAATTTGCGAAAAACCTCTTGCATTAAGTATCAATCAAGCAGAAGAAATGGTTAAAACTTGTGAGGAGAATAATGTAAAATTATCCGTTGGATATGTTCAACGATTTCATCCCCTCACAAGAAAAGCAAAAGAAATGCTCAATGCTGATTTAATTGGTCAGCCTGTTATTATTAATGTTTCTCAAGCTTTTAATTATCCCCCAAATCAAAATTTTAGATATCAAAAAGAATTTGGTGGTGGTGCATTAAGAGATATTGGAACTCATTGTATTGATCTGTTAAGATTTTTTGGTGGAGAAATCGAAACTATTCAAGGATTTGTTGATAATATAATTTACAAAAGCGAAGTTGATGATTTTGTCTCCGCTACTTGTAAATTTCGAGATGGTGGTTATGGTAATTTTTATGCATCATTTTGCATAAGTAAACCATTAAATAGAATTGAAATCATAGGCTATAAAGGAACTATAGTTATTGAAAATCTCATTGGAAAAAGATTTGATTACGCAAAACTTACAATTCAAAAAGTTGATGAATCTAAAAAAGCCTTCAGAATGAAAGCTAATAAGATTCTTAATTTGATTAAAAACTTTCAAAAAGCTGTTTTAGATAATGAACCTTTGATTGTAACAGGTTATGATGGTTTAATCAACCTAAAAATAATTGAGGAAATTGAAAAAAGTGCAAATCAAAAAAGAATTAGTTGAAATATGTCATATAATTCATGCTAAAGGATTTGTTTCAGCAACAGATGGGAATGTTTCAGTAAGAATTGAAAAAGATAAAATTCTTTGCACACCTACTTCACTTCCAAAAGAGAAAGTTAAGATTAGAGACTTGATTATCTTAAATCTTGATGGTGAAGTAATATCTGGTAATAAGGTCCCATCAACTGAAATTAAAATGCATCTTGCGATCTATAAAAATCGGGATGACGTAAATGCTGTTATTCATGCACATCCTCCGTATGCAACTGCTTTTGCAAGTTCTAAAATCGCACTCGATGTACCTTTTCTTCCTGAAGTAATTTTATCAATTGGGAAAGTCCCTGTTTGTAAATATGCAACACCATCAACTGATGAAGTTGTTAAGGCAATTCTTCCATACATAAAACAAACAAACTTGCTTCTACTTCAAAATCATGGTGTTGTAACTTATGACAAAAACATTCAGAAAGCTTATTACTTACTCGAGAAATTAGAACATACAGCTAAAATATTTTCAATTACTCAGAATTTTAATGGAATTAATCGGCTTTCAAAATCACAAATAAAAAAATTATATGAAGTAAATGAGACTACCTATAAAATTTCGCAAGATCATAAAATAAAATTTAATCATCAACGGAGGAAGTCTTGAAAATTATTTTGCTTGCTGGGGGCTCTTCTCCCGAAAGAGAAATATCATTACGAAGTGGTAAGGCAATCTATAAAGCCCTTCTTGAACTTGGTCATACCGTAACTCTGGTTGATCCTGCTTTAGGCAAAGACCAACCAAAAAATGATGAAGAATTTTTTAATCCTGATATAAATAAGGGGAAAATTTCGACTCAAAATTATATCGATTCATTTCAACTTGATTCATTTTCAAATGTAGATCTTGTTTTCATTGCACTTCATGGTAAATGGGGGGAAGATGGGACTGTTCAATCTATTCTCGATTTAATGAATTTAAAATATACTGGGTCCGGTGTTCTCTCAAGTTCAATTTGCATTGATAAAAATTTAACAAAAGTGATCGTGAAACATTTTGACGTTATAACGCCTGAATGGAAAGTATTTTCTAAAAATGAAAAGCAAAATGTAAAAAATTTTGTAAAAGAAATTGGTCTGCCAGTTATCTTTAAACCAAATGATCAGGGTTCGACAATTGGTTTTTCTCTGGTTAATAATTTTGAAGATTTAGATCCGGCTTTTGAAGAGGCATTAAAATATTCGAATCAAGTATTAGTTGAAAAATATATTAAAGGTCGTGAATTAACGGTTTCTATCTTGGGCGAAAAAGCTCTACCAATTATTGAGGTAAAACCCACACATCAGCTTTATGATTATGAATGTAAATATACAAAAGGAATGACTCAATACATCTGTCCTGCAGAACTTAATTCAAAAATTGCAGAATTAGTTCAAGAGCAAGCGATGATTGCATTCAAAGCCTGTAAGTGTGAAGTGTTTGGAAGAGTGGATTTTATACTGGATGAAAACAATACACCTTTTTTTCTTGAGATTAATACAATTCCTGGTATGACAGATTTAAGTTTGGTTCCTATGGCGGCAAAAGCTATTGGAATGAATTTCAATCAATTAATTAAAAAAATAATTGAGTTATCATTAAAGTGCGACTGAGTTTCAAAAAATTATCTATATGGATTATTTTGTTGGTAATTATAATTTTAATTTTATTAGCCTTAACATTCTCAAATCAAGGATTCTATGATTATTATCTTCACAAAAATAAATTAAAAGAACTTCAAACTCGAATAGATAGCCTTCGTAAAGTTAACGATAGCTTATTCATTGAAATTGAATTATTAAAAAAAGATTCTAATAAAATAGAACAGGTTGCTCGAGAAAAGTATGGTTTAATTAAGCCAGGTGAAAAAATTTACAAGATAAAAATTACAAATTGATATGATTCCACTTGCCGAAAGAGTAAGACCAAAATCACTTGATGAGTTTATTGGGCAGGAACATATACTTGGTAAAAATAAAGCTCTTAGGAAACTACTTGAACAGAAGAAATTATTTTCAATAATATTCTGGGGGCCTCCTGGCAGTGGAAAAACCACTCTTGCAAAGATTATTGCCAAAATTGTAGAAACCGATTTCTATCAAATAAGTGCAGTAAGTTCTGGCGTAAAAGAAATCAGAGAAATTATTCAGATAGCAGAAAAAAATTTTGAAGTTGGTAAATCAACAATTTTATTTATTGATGAAATTCACAGATTCAACAAAGCTCAACAAGATTCCTTACTTCATTCAATTGAAAGTGGGCAACTCATCCTGATCGGTGCAACAACAGAAAATCCATCTTTTGAAGTGATATCACCTCTATTATCTAGATGCAAAATTTATGTGCTTAAACCACATTCAGAATCTGAACTAAAGAGAATTTTACATCAAGCTCTTGAAAAAGATGAATACTTAAAGAAAATGAATTTCCAGAATATTGACGAAGATTTTCTAATCCAAATTTCAAATGGTGATGCACGAATTTTATTAAGTACCTTTGAGATCGCTATAGAACTTGCCAAATCTAAAGGTGAACCGTTAAATATAGATAAAGCTATAATCGCTGAAGTAGCTCAAAGTAAGAAAATTGATTATGATAAATTTGGAGAAGAACATTATAATTTAATTTCAGCATTTATTAAAAGCATTAGAGGCAGTGACCCAGATGCGGCTGTCTACTATTTAGCAAGAATGCTTGAAGGGGGTGAGGATCCATTATTTATTGCTCGTAGGATGATCATTTTAGCTGCAGAAGATATTGGTAATGCATCACCAAATGCTCTTGTAATTGCTGTTAGTGCTTTTCAAGCCTGTCATTTCATTGGCATGCCTGAAGCCAGAATTATTTTAAGTCAATGCGCAACTTATCTTGCATCTCAACCTAAAAGTAATGCAGCTTATCTCGCAATTGAAAGTGCTATCAATGATGTAAGAAAATTACCAAATTATCCTGTCCCTCTTCATCTTAGAAATGCGCCAACAAAATTAATGAAAGATCTTAATTATGGGAAAGATTACAAATACGCTCATGATTTTACTGAACATTTTGTCTTGGAAAATTACCTACCAGAAGAATTAAAATTCAAACAATATTATTTCCCAACCGACTACGGTCAAGAAAAAACCATTAAGGAAAGATTAGCAAATTGGTGGAAAGGAAAGAAGAAATATTAATTTTAGCAAACTGTACAAAAAATTTTAAATGTCAGTTAATCTTTCGATTTTAACTACTTTTAGTTAAATATTATTTAATTTTTAAATGTAGCTACCAAAAGTTTAAGTTTTCGAAAAATACTTACCAGGTAAGGATTTAACCAATCCTTTAAATTCAAGAGAAAGTAGATGAACAAGACATTCAGATGTTGATAAGTCTGTTTTTTCGGAAATCATATCAATGTGAATAGGTTCTGAGTTAAGAACTTCATAAATTTTATGTTCAAATACATTTAATGAACTCAAATCTATATTTTTTATTGTTGTAGATTCTTTTTTGATAAATCTATTACCAAACTCTTCTAAAATATCTTTGGCACATGTTACCAGCTTCGCTTGACCACTTTGAATAAGGTAATTTGTACCACGACTTTGTTTAACATCTACATTGCCAGGTACCGCAAATACCTCACGATTTTGATCAAGAGCATACTTAGCTGTTAACATTGCACCACCAGTTATATCTGTCTCTATTATAATAGTACCAAGTGAAAGTCCGCTTATTATTCTGTTCCGTCGAGGGAAATTAATAGCATCTGGTTTTGTGCCAAATGGATATTCAGTTATTATAGAACCATTTTCAGTTATAGAATAAAATAATT
>CALEBT010000060.1:22500-23958 GCA_937942875.1 uncultured Ignavibacterium sp.
GGTTACCGAAGCTGCGAACTTCGATTTTTCGGAGTGGTAGGGGAGCATTCTATGCGGGAACCACGAAGTGGTATCTCGATTTTATCGAGATGAAGGTGTGGCGTGAGCCATGCTGGACTGCATAGAAAAGCAAATGTTGGCATAAGTAACGATAAGGTCGATGAAAAATCGGCCCACCGAAAGTCTAAGGTTTCCTGAGCAACGTTAATCGACTCAGGGTTAGTCGGACCCTAAGCCGAGGCTGAAAGGCGTAGGTGATGGGAAACAGGTTAATATTCCTGTACCTGGTGAGTTTCGTTTGACTCTAAGGGGTGACGCAGGAGTGAAAGGTCAGCCACCTGCCGGCCTTAGGTGGTCTAAGCGGGTAGATGGAGGATGTAGGCAAATCCGCATCCTCGTTAACATCGAGACGCGACGGGGAGTCCGTAAGGACACAAACTGACCCTAAACACACTGCCAAGAAAAACCTCGTAGAGGAGAAATTCATCAGTCCGTACCGCAAACCGACACAGGTAGACGGGATGAGTATTCTAAGGTGCTCGAGTGAGCCGTGGTTAAGGAACTCGGCAAATTGACCCCGTAACTTCGGGAGAAGGGGTGCCCTAAGTAGGTAACAACCTTCGCGGTTGGAGCTGAACAGGGTCGCAGTGAAATGGGCCAAGCGACTGTTTATCAAAAACACAGGTCTCTGCGAAGTCAATTAAGACGACGTATAGGGACTGACACCTGCCCGGTGCTGGAAGGTTAAGGGGAGGGGTTATCCCGACTTGTCGGGAGAAGCTCTGAACCGAAGCCCCAGTAAACGGCGGCCGTAACTATAACGGTCCTAAGGTAGCGAAATTCCTTGTCGGGTAAGTTCCGACCTGCACGAATGGTGTAACGACTTGGTCACTGTCTCAACCACGGGCTCGGTGAAATTGTGGTACCGGTGAAGACGCCGGTTACCCGCATATGGACGGAAAGACCCCGTGCACCTTTACTGCACCCTAGCATTGGGTTCGAGTAAGGCATGTGTAGGATAGGTGGGAGACTATGAAGCCTCGGCGCCAGTCGAGGTGGAGTCGCCGGTGAAATACCACCCTTGTCTTATTTGAATTCTAACCTCGGTCCTTGAATCAGGGCCAGGGACAGTGTTAGGCGGGTAGTTTGACTGGGGCGGTCGCCTCCTAAAAGGTAACGGAGGCTCCCAAAGGTACCCTCAGCACGGTCGGTAATCGTGCGTTGAGTGTAAAGGCATAAGGGTGCTTAACTGCGAGACCTACAAGTCGAGCAGGTGCGAAAGCAGGGCTTAGTGATCCGACGGTAGCGAGTGGAAGCGCCGTCGCTCAAAGGATAAAAGGTACGCCGGGGATAACAGGCTGATCTTGCCCAAGAGTTCACATCGACGGCAAGGTTTGGCACCTCGATGTCGGCTCATCGCATCCTGGGGCTGAAGAAGGTCCCAAGGGTTTGGCTGTT
>CALEBT010000061.1 GCA_937942875.1 uncultured Ignavibacterium sp.
AAACTGGAAGTAAGTTTTTTCAGCATACTTGGCTGGAGACCAATCTGGGGTGATTACTGGATAATAGGTCTTGATGAGAATTATCAGTGGGCAATTGTCGGAACTCCCAGCAGAAAGTACGGATGGATTTTAGCAAGACAACCTAAAATTGATCAAAACACTCTCGATAAGATTTATTCTATTCTCAGAGAACAAGGTTATAATCCGCAGGACTTTCAGATGTAGATATATGACATCTGCACCATTTCCTCGATAAAGTTCAACCTGCTAAAAAAGTTTTATTTAATGTCTAAAAAAGATTTCTTTTATTATATTTGACAACAAAATTCATCGTGGAGGAAAAATGGTAGAGAAAAATAATGAAGAACATATGTCTGCCTATGAGAAAGCAGCAAAAGAGGGTATTGATCCCAGATGTATTCCCCAAAAATTAGATGGACCTGTTCCGATTCATAACGAAATTGTCTATCCGGCTTATAGTGATGAAGAACACGATATATGGAAATTTCTATATAACAGACAAATGAGTTTTCTTCCCAACAGAGCAGCAGATGAATATCTTGAAGGTGTAAATAAGTTAAATCTAACCCCGGATCGTATTCCATATCTTAAAGATATTAGTAATGTGTTTTATCAAACCACCGGATGGAAAGTTGCACGAGTTCCGGGTTTAATTGATGTTGAAAATTTTTTCCAGTTAATTAGCAACAGAGTTTTTCCTTCAACTGATTATATCCGGACTAAGGAAGAACTTGACTATACTCCTGCGCCAGATCTTTTTCACGATATTTTTGGACATATGCCAATGCTTACTAATAAAAGCTTTGCAAATTTTTATCAGAAGTTTGGGATAGCATCACTGAAAGCAAATCCTGCAGATAGAAAGCAACTCGAAACGTTTCATTGGTTTACAGTTGAATTTGGATTAATAAAAAATTCAAAAGGGACAAGGATTTACGGTGCAGGAATACTTTCATCATTAGGTGAGGTTCAACACGCTTTATCCGATGAAGTTGAAGTTAAAGATTTTGTTCCTGAAAATATTGTAATGCAGGATTATGACGTCTGGCATTTGCAGCCTGTTTTATTTGCAATTGAATCCTTTGAGCAATTAGAAGAGGGGTTCAATTATTGGTGCAATAAAAAGGGACTTTTATAAAATAATTATTCCTGAACTTTAGATAAATTAAATCTTTTCCTTGCATTGGAATCTAGGTAAGTTTTTCTCAATCGGATTGACTTTGGAGTTACTTCTACCATTTCATCATCCTGAATGTATTCAAGAGCTTCTTCAAGAGTAAACTTTATTGGTGGAGCAATTTTAATGGCTTTATCAGCTCCTGACGCTCTCATATTAGTAAGTTTTTTACCTCGTTGAATATTGACTTCAATATCCATTTCTTTTGTATGTTCACCGATAATCTGCCCTTGATAAATCATATCTCCCGGCTCGATGAAAAATTTGCCTCTATCTTGTAATGAATCAATTGCATAAGCAGTAGCAGGACCATCTGCCATAGATATAATTACACCATTTCGGTTTTTATTTATTGAACCTTTGAAGTATTCATATTGATAAAACTGATGATGGACAATGGCTTCACCTGAGCTGATCGTTAATATTCTTGTTCTCAGTCCCATCAGACCTCTTGAAGGGACGTGAAATTCTATAGCAGTCAATGAGCCTTTATTTTCCATTTTAATTAATTGACCTTTTCTTTGACTTACTAATTCTATTATTTTGCCAACATATTCTGAAGGAGTATCAACAGTAAGAACTTCAATTGGTTCAGCTTTTTTGTTGTCAATTTCTTTATAAATTACTTTTGGCTCGCTAACTTGTAACTCATATCCCTCTCTACGCATATTCTCAATAAGAATTGATAAATGAAGTACACCTCGACCTGAAACTTTATAACTGTCCGGAGAGTTAGTTTCCTCAACACGAAGAGCAACATTTTGTTTAAGCTCCTTAAAAAGTCTGTCTCTCAACTGTCTTGATGTTACAAACTTACCCTCTTTACCATAGAATGGAGAATTATTAACTGAAAAAGTCATACTAATTGTAGGCTCATCTATTGAAATTATTGGAAGTGGTTCCGGATTTAATTCATCGGTTATGGTATCGCCGATATCAATGTCATCAATACCGATAATTGCGCAGATATCACCACATCTTACTTCTTCAACATCTACTCTTTGTAGTCCCTCAAAAACGTAGAGTTGTTTTGGCTTTATTTTATGAATATCTCCATTTCTTTTAATTATTACTAAATTATCAGACAATCTTAAATGGCCTCTGAATATTCTTCCTATTCCAATTCTGCCAACATAGTCATTGTAATCCAAGGTAGTTATTTGCATTTGAACGCTACCTTCTTTGATAGGAGGTTCGGGGATATAACTTATTAGTCCATCAAGAAGAGGAGATAAATTAACTGGTTGCTGATTCAGTTTTTCAATAGCCCAACCATTTCGACCACTTGCATAAAAAACAGGGAAGTCAAGTTGTTCATCGCTTGCATTCAGTTCAATGAATAGATCATAAATTTCATCCAGAACTTCATCAGGTCGGTTATCGGGTCTGTCTATTTTATTTATTACAACAATTGGTTTGAGATTCAGTTGCAAGGCTTTCTGCAAAACGAATTTTGTCTGAGGCATCGGTCCTTCGAAAGAATCAACAAGCAAGAATACACCATCAGCCATTTTAAGAACTCTTTCAACTTCGCCACCAAAATCTGAATGGCCCGGAGTATCGATAATATTTATTTTATGATCTTTATAAATAATACTAATGTTCTTAGCAAGAATTGTAATTCCTCGTTCTTGTTCCAATGCATTTGAATCTAAGAATCTTTCCCTGATCTGCTGATTTTTTCTGAAGACATTACACTGTTTTAATATCTGATCTACAAGGGTAGTTTTGCCGTGATCAACGTGAGCTATTATAGCTACATTTCTGATTTTAGTTAACAAAGTATTCTCTTTCTATTTTACAATTTTTGAAATTTCTTTAAACTCGGGAGTGCCGCAAAGCTCAAGTAATTCGAATAAGACCGATTCTGTAGTTGTTACTTCGGCACCAAGTTTTCTCATCCTGTCCAAGGCGATATTATAATCAGTAATTTTTCTTGATGAAACAGAATCTGCAACAAGATTGACTTGAAAATTATTTGCCAATAAGTCCATAACAGTTTGCTGAACACAAACGTGACTTTCTATACCTGTAACAATTATCTGACTTAAATTCTTTTTCTCAAGTTCTTCAAATAAATTTTCAGCTCCCGAACAGCTAAATGTCATTTTTTGATAAGCCTGATATCCTTGTAATTCATCCAGAATAACTTTAGAAGTAGGTCCTAAACCTTTGGGATACTGTTCGGTATAGTAAACAGGTATGTTAAGAGCTTTAAATCCTTTTATTAGTTTTGTTATATTATTCAAAACTAATTCATAATTATGGATAACCGGAAGAATTCTTTCCTGAACATCTATAATTAGTAGAGCAGATTTTTCTTTTTGAAGTATTAAAGGGTGTCTAATCATATTAGTTCCTGTTTTAATTTATTTTTAGTATAGGCTTAAACTTGAACATACTTAATATATTTCATCCATTCCATACTTACCACAAGCATACATCATAAGAATAGAGGTAAGATCAATGAGAGCTTTTTTTTGTTCATCTGCGTGAATCACGAGGTCGTAAACTTCAGCCATAAACTGAAAGTTAGTTAATATCTTCTTAAGTTCGCGAATAGAAGGTTCACCGTGCCAATAGGCGACCTGTCTTGTTAAAACTTTTTCAAATCTTCTGAGAAAATCTTTAAATGAGATCAGGTGAGTGGCATTAGCGTGTCTTGGATGGCAGATTGAGATCAAATCGTTAAAATACTTATCCCAATTTTTTGCTAATTCTTTATTTCTTAAATCCATAATAAATCTCACTGCTTCAAGAGAAAATTTAGCTTTTGTTGTTACTTTAAATTGAGGAATGATTGCATAACCATCAAAACTAATCTCATCATTTTCTTCGTCGTAGTATTTCCATCTTTTGACTAACTGATTTGGAGTAACGATTGCAATTACTTTTTCCAATGAACTGTCTGTTATAATAAATTTTCTTTGTTGAAAACTAACAACTGTAAACCAATGTTCCCAATTATCAACACTCAAAATGCAAGGATAACCTTTTTTAATATGTTCAATAAGAGATTTAAGTGCTTGTGTTGGGTCTTCACGACGAAAATATTTCATTTTACAGTCATAATATTTCGCAGCTTTTGCTAAGCCAATTTCATCAGTTCCATACCACCAATTACTTCCAGCTTTTAATGCAATTTGTGTTTCGCTCTCAAATCTGCCCAACATTACTAAAGCGTACTTAAGAGCAAAGGGTCCGCACTGATATTTATTTGGTTGAGGATAGAAGCTCATTATCTTTAAAAATTTTTATTAGCAAACATAAAAAAAGCAATTAATTATTTATCAATATTCAAGTAAATTTGTTATATGAAAATACAAAATCTTAAAGTGGCTTTATATTATAACGAACCAAACCCTGAATTTTATTCAAAAAAAGAAATCGGATCCGAGCCTATTCATTTTGAACCATATTTTGAAATTGACAAATTATCCCCTTTAGATGAATATGATAAAATGGTTGAAAAACTCAAAAAAATAGGTTTTTCAGCTTATTCTTTAAATATAAAAGATAATATTGACACATTTTTTTCTGATTATTTTACCAATAAACCAGATGTTGTTTTCAATTTCATAGAACTTTTTAGAGAAAGAGTTGAATTAGAAGCAAGTATTGTCGGTCTTTACGAATTATTGGGTATTTGTTATACCGGAGCTCCTCCAATGGCTTTGGTAAACTGCCAGAATAAACCTTTTACTAAAAGAATATTGAAACATTACGGCGTTAATACTCCCGAATTTTTCTACTTAGATAAAAAGAATCATAAAATCAAAAATTCATTAAAATTTCCATTAATTGTTAAACCTGCATTAGAGGATGCAAGTGTAGGTATAGATAACAATGCCATTGTGCATAATAAAAGAGAATTAACACAAAGAATTGAATATGTTTTCGACAAGATAAATCAGACTGCTTTAGTAGAAGAATATATTGATGGAAGAGAAGTTAATGTATCAATTTTGGGAGATGAAAATCCAAAAGTTTTACCAATCAGTGAGATAGATTTTTCTCAGATGCCTGATCATCTTTATAATATTGTTAGTTATCAGGCAAAATGGGATCCTTTCCACGAAGCTTACCATAAAACTATTCCAATCTGTCCGGCTAAACTTCCAAAAAATGTGCAAAGAAAGGTTGAAGAAATAGCATTAAAATCCTTTAAAATTATGGGGGTTAGAGATTATGCAAGAGTTGATATGAGATTGGGCAAGGATAACGAAATCTATGTGCTTGAAGTTAATCCAAATCCGGATTTAACTGAAGATGCAGGATTTATGAGATCATCCAAAGCAGCTGGTTATTCTTATGTTAAAACACTTGAGAAAATCATTATGCTTGCGTATAAAAGGGCAAAGAGAAATAAGATTTTTAACCAGAATCATTACTAATAATTTCAGATAAA
>CALEBT010000062.1 GCA_937942875.1 uncultured Ignavibacterium sp.
AAAAAGTTTAACGAAATCATACCTTTAACAGCTCTTTTTAAGTTTACTGAATCAACGTCAAATGGGATATAATAATAATCAAGGTTTTTTAATTTGAGGGCGAGATTATGAATATAAGGTGAATAAGTTTGTTTAATCGGGTGGCCAATTAATCCGATTAAATTAGTTTTTATTTTAAGTAAATCAGTCATAAAAGAAAATTAATTTTCGCCAAGAAGTTTTTTAAATAATTTTGATGAACGTATTTCGGGGTATTCATCTTCAAATTCTTTTTTCATAGCAGGATTTAAATCAAAAGCTTTTTTCAGACAATCAACTGCTTCATTAGTACGGTTAAGGATAAAATTGATTTTTGCTTTAGCATAATAAAAATTAGAATCTCTGGGGTTTAGGCTGATACATTTATCAAAAGCTTCTGATGCTTCAAGCCAGTTATTGGATTCAAACAAAGCATCTGCAAGATTATTCCATAAAGTAAGATTTTCAGGATCAAACTCAAGCGCTTTTTTATAAAGAAAAATTGATTCTTCAATCTCACCTATAGAATAAAGTAAATCTGCTTTTGCATTCCAGGCTTCAGCATCATTGAGAGAAATTGATATAGCTTTATTAAAATCTTTCAAAGCAAGTTTAGTTTTACCTATTGAATCGTAACAGTAACCTCTGGCAAGGTAGGCTTCATAATAATCAAATCCTACATCAATCGCCTTTGTATAATAAAAAATTGCAGTGTGAATATCATTAGTTTCTTCGTAAAGACCACCAAGATTGTAATAAGCGGTTTCATCTTCCGGATCAATACTGATGACTTTTTTAAAGCACAAAATTGCCTCATCAAATTTTCCAAGATCTGCGTAGGCGTTGCCTTTATTATACCAGGCATTTATAAAATCATCCTGAATTGCAGTTACAAAATCAAAACATTTGATAGCATCATCGATTCTATTCAATTTTACGAGAATAACTCCTTTGTTAAACCAGCCTATAGGATTATAAGGATCAAGGTCAATAAATTCTTCATAAGACTTCAGAGAATTTTCGTATTCACCCATAGATTCGAAACAATAACCCATTTCAAAGAAACAATCTGAAAAATCAGGCTCAAGTGCCAGACTTAATTCATATTGCTGAATAGCTTTATTAAATAATTGCTGTTTTTGATATAAGATACCCAGATTATAATAAGCTTCAGAATTTGTAGGATTAAGTTCAATAGCTTTTTGCAATGAATCTTCTGACTGTTCATAAAGATTCAGATACATTTCTGCAGCTGATTTTTGAATCAGTGCTTCATCATCATTGGGATTAAGACTAAGAGCTTTTTCAAAGCATTCAAGAGATTGTTCATATTCGAACAACCCATACAGTAAAACACCTTTATGAACCCATAATTCAGAGTTATAGGGATAGATATTCAAGAGTTCTGTGACCAAAAACAAACCATCTTCAAACCGACCTAATTCAATTGACTCTTCGATTAAATCTTCAATTCTTTCAACTGAATCATAAATGTAGCCTGTTTCAATTAATTCTATACATTTTCTCAGTTCTTCGTCAAATGAATCATTTTTTTCGAAATATTCACCAGATTGAGAATCAGAACTATAATAAATCATTTTCTCTCCGAAAAGTAATATTTACACACTTAATCTATATTCAAACAGATATAAAAACAAGGAATGAATTTGTTGGAATTTAGGAGAATTTTTATTATGAATAACCATTCTGAGTTCGTTAAAGTGAATCGAAATTATTAAAAATTTAACAAACCATCATCTGTGTGGCTGTCTAAAAAGTGCCATTTATTCGTGTTAATCCGTTAAAATCTGTCAAAATCTGCGGTCTATTAAATTATATAATTGATTTTTAGACAGCCCCCATTTTTATCAAAAAATTATTGATTCAAATATTGCATTTTATTTTTTTTGAAGATGCTTTGAAATCATAATGAGGGAATAAATAACTTTCCCCCGAGTTAAAACTCGAGGGAATTATTATAAATATTGAGTTTAATTGGAAAGAACCGCAGTAACTTTTTCTGCAGCTTCTTTCAAACTTTTAGCAACTTCAAAATTGAGATGAGAATTTGCTAACAATTCTGCTGCTTCTTTTGCATTAGTTCCTTCAAGACGAATTACAATCGGAACTTTAACATCCATTTCTTTGGCAGCATCAATAACACCCTGTGCTACCCTGTCGCACCTTACAATTCCCCCAAAAATATTTATTAGAATTGCTTTTACATTTTTGTCAGATAATATGATTTTAAATCCATTAGCAACAGTTTCTTTATTAGCACCACCACCAACGTCAAGAAAATTGGCAGGTTCACCACCTGCAAGTTTAATAATATCCATCGTAGCCATAGCCAATCCAGCTCCATTTACCATACATCCAACGTTTCCATCAAGTTTTATATAATTAAGATTATATTTTGAGGCTTCAACCTCAAGCGGGTCTTCTTCATCGAGATCACGATACTCTAAAATATCAGGGTGGCGGAATAAAGCATTGTCATCAAAATTCATTTTGCAATCGAGAGCTACAATTTTATTGTCGTTAGTGAGAATAAGAGGATTTATCTCTAATAAAGAAGCATCGGTTTGTTCATAAGCTTTGTAAAGATTTTTAAGGAAAGGAATAAAACTTTTGAAAGCATCACCTTCCAATCCAAGAGCAAAAGCAAGCTTTCTGATTTGATAAGCCTGTAAACCAACGGCAGGATCAATCCATTCTTTAATTATTTTTTCAGGAGTTTCTTCGGCAACTTTTTCTATTTCAACACCACCTTCTGTAGAAACCATAATTACATTTTTAGACACTGCCCTGTCTAATAATATTCCTAAATAAAACTCTTTTTTATAATCTAAACCTTCTGCAAGGAATATAGTTTTTACAATTTTACCTTCAGGACCTGTTTGATGAGTTACAAGAAGATTACCTAAAATCTTTTCAGCATATTCGGTGGCTTTTTCAGGTAATGTGGTAAATTTAACTCCACCTTCAAGCAGCAAATTATCTCTGTCAAGAACATCATAAACTTTACCTTTTCCTCGTCCGCCGGCGTGAATCTGAGATTTAACAACGAATTGATTTATCCCTTTTGATTGCAGAGTTTGTAGAGCTCTGTCAAATTCTTCCATTGTTTTAACAGCAATTCCATCCTGAATAGGTACGGAATATTTCTTCAAAATTTCTTTTGCCTGATATTCGTGTATTTTCATTTAGCTTCCTTAGAATATTTATTGAATTTAATATATATACTAGATTTTTCAATGAATTTTTACTTAGTGCCTTAGTGTCTTTGTGGCTACACTAATTATTTTTTTTCGCCACAAAGACTCGAAGACACAAAGAAATTATTTTATTCTTTTTCCATAAATGGATAACGCCAATCTTTCGGAGGATCAAATGTTTCTTTGATTGTTCTCGCAGTCATCCATCTTAAAATATTCATTGCGCTTCCTGCTTTATCATTTGTACCAGAAGCCCTTCCTCCACCAAATGGCTGCTGACCAACTACTGCTCCGGTTGGTTTATCATTGATATAGAAATTACCTGCAGCATTTCTTAGTGCGTCAGACATTTTCACAATTGCTTTTCTATCCTGAGCGAAAATTGCACCGGTTAATGCATAAGGTGATGTTTCATCACACAATTGCAAAGTCTCATCTAATTTATTATCATCATAAACATAAATAGTAAGAACCGGACCGAAAATTTCTTCTTCCATGGTTTTAAATTTCGGATTTGTTGTTACAATTGTTGTCGGCTCAATGAAATATCCCCTCGAGTCGTCAAAATTTCCACCAGTAATAATTTCAGCTTCTTTGGATTCTTTAGCATATTTGATATATCCAGTTATGGTATCGAATGCACCCTTATCAATCACAGCGCCCATAAAGTTAGTAAAATCTTCAACATCTCCCATTTTAATTTTGCTTACTTCATCTACAAATCTCTGTTTGAATTCTTTCCAAATTGATTGAGGCACATACATTCTTGAAGCAGCCGAGCATTTCTGACCCTGATATTCGAATGCACCTCTTAATGCAGCAACGACAAGTGCATCAATATCAGCAGAGTTATGTGCAAAGATGAAATCTTTTCCACCTGTCTCACCAACAATTCGAGGATAGTATTTCATATTCTTAAGATTATCAGAAATCAGTTTCCACATATTCTGAAATACTTCTGTTGAACCAGTAAAATGAACACCTGCGAGATTAGGATTTGTCATTGCGGGAGTTCCAACCTGTCCACCTGAACCGGGGACAAAATTTATTACTCCTTTTGGTAAGCCGGCTTCCTCAAATAATTTCATCAACCAATATGCAGAGTAAACAGCACTTGATGCAGGTTTCCACAGACTCACATTTCCAACAATTGCAGGTGCAGTTGGAAGGTTACCGGCTATTGATGTAAAGTTAAACGGAGTGATTGCAAAGATGTAACCTTCAAGTGGACGATATTCAACTCTGTTCCAAACTCCGGATGAAGAAAGAGGCTGGTCTTGCATCAGCTGTGCCATATAGTAACTATTAAAACGATAGAAATCAATTAACTCTGCAGCTGAATCAATTTCTGCCTGAAAAACTGTTTTAGATTGTCCAAGCATTGTAGCGGCATTTAATGTTGATCTCCAGGGACCAGCAAGTAATTCTGCAATTTTAAGAAATACTGACACTCTGTGTTCCCAAGGCATAGCAGACCATTCTTTCCTGGCTTCGAGTGCTGCATCAACTGCCATTTCAACTTCTTTTTTACCCGCTTTGTGGTAAATACCGAGAACATGACTGTGATTATGCGGAATTTTCATTTCTTCCGTATTACCTGTCCGGATTTCTTCTCCGCCTATTATCAAAGGAACTTCTATTTGTTTTGACTTTAATTCAGCTAATTTTTTATTTAATTCCTCCCTTTCAGGGCTGCCCGGTTTGTATGATTTTACAGGCTCATTGGTTGGCAATGGTACTTGAAAATAAGCATTAGACATTTTTTTCCTCATTTTTTAAAAACGTTTAACAAAATTACTGCATTGGGATGGTATTATCAATTTATGAATTAACAAAAAATTCACCATTAACTGAATAAAAATATTAAATACTTTTACTTGATAATTATAGCAAAACTATTTTAATATAGTTTTACTTTTGAAATAAGAAAATATTCTCAGGATATTTAGATTTGATATTATATTTGAGCTTGAAATAAATTATGTCAAAGTTTGATCAGAAATACGAACCAGTAATAGGACTTGAAGTCCATGCTCAGCTGCTTACAGAGACGAAACTCTTTTGTAGTTGCTCAACAAAATTTGGAAACAGTCCTAATAGTAATATTTGCCCTATTTGTTTAGGACATCCGGGTGTTTTGCCTGTGCTTAATAAAAAAGCAGTTGAATTTGCTGTTATGATGGGAATTTCTACAAATTGTAAAATTAATCGCCATTCAATTTTCGCAAGAAAAAATTATTTCTACCCTGATTTGCCTAAAGGCTATCAGATTTCACAATACGAAGAGCCGCTTTGTGAAAATGGATTTATAACAATTACCGGAAAAGATGGTACAGAAAAAAATATCCGAATCAAAAGAATTCATTTGGAAGAAGATGCCGGAAAATCAATACACAATAAATATGACTCAACTTTAATTGATGTTAACCGATGTGGAGTTCCGCTTATAGAAATTGTTACTGAGCCTGATATTTCTTCTCCAGAGGAAGCTTATTTATATCTAATGAAGATAAAACAAATCGTTCTGTATCTCGAAATATGTGACGGAAATATGGAAGAAGGTTCTTTGAGATGCGATGCAAATATTTCCGTAAGACTAAAAGGTGAATCCAAACTTGGTACTAAAACTGAGATAAAAAATATGAACTCTTTCAGAAATGTTGAAAGAGCTTTGGATTATGAAATTGAAAGACAAATTAACTCACTTGAAGATGGAGAAGAAATAATTCAACAAACTTTACTTTGGAATGCTGATACCGACCAGGCTTATCCAATGAGAACTAAAGAAGAAGAGCACGATTATCGTTACTTTCCAGACCCTGACCTGACTCCCTTGTTCATTAATGATGAATGGTATAATGAAATTAAAAATTCAATTCCAGAACTTCCGGATATTCGTTTAAAAAGATTCATAGATTTCTATTCTTTACCCCAATATGATGCTGAAATATTAACACAGGATAAGAGTATTGCAGATTATTACGAAATGGTTGCAAAGAATTCTAAAGAGTATAAATTAGTCAGTAATTGGATTATGGTTGATGTAATGTCCGTTCTGAATTCTAAAAATATTACTATTAAAGAATTTACCGTTAAACCCGAATATTTATCAAAACTCATAAATCTGATTTCTGATAATGTAATAAGTAATAAAATTGCAAAAGAAGTATTTCAAATAATGTTGGAAAACAACCAGGATCCGGATGTTATTGTTAAAGAAAAGAATTTAATTCAGATTTCCGATGAAAAAGTAATTATCGAAATCGTTAACAGAGTAATGGAAAGTAATCCTGACCAATTGAACGAATATCTTTCAGGTAAAGACAAAGTGGTTGGATTTTTCGTCGGACAAATTATGAAGTTAACAAAAGGTAAAGCTAATCCTCAATTGGTAAATAAAATTTTAATAGAGCAATTAAACAATAAAAAAAATAATTTATAGGAGATTCTTAATTGGCAGATAATTCGGATTTCAGTAAAAAAGTAAAAGAAAAATTATACAGATATTTTCATCCTGAAGAAAAAGAAGAAAAAAACAAATCAGCAGTAAAAAGATTTTTAGAATTTATAAAACAATTATTTTATGCCGGCATAGCAGCTTTCTTCATTATAACATTTATCATTCAGAATACAAGAATTCCCACCGGCTCAATGGAGGATACAATTCTCGTTGGTGATTTTGTGATTGTGAATAAGTTTATTTATGGTTCAAGTTCTCCGAGATATATCCCATTTACTGAAATTGCTTTACCATATTTTACCTTACCCGCAATTAAGGAACCTAAACCCGGTGATGTAGTTGTGTTTGAATACCCGGGAGACAGAGACCAGCTTGAACCTTTTGAAAAAGGTGTTAATTATGTTAAAAGATGTATTGGTTTACCGGGAGACACTGTTGAAATAGTTGATAAAGTTGTATTTGTAAATGGTAAAGAATTCTGGCGTCCTCCTTATATTAAATATTACAGAGGATTTTATAATGCCGGATTAAAACCATTACCCAAAGGTTTTCCCGAGCCAAGAATTTTTCCTAAAGGAAAACCCTGGAACGAAGATAATTATGGACCTCTGGTAGTTCCTAAAAAAGGAATGACAATAAACTTAGACCTTTTTAATGTGGAAGAATGGAGAACAATTATTGACAGAGAATTTGGTGACAGAGTTGTAGAGATTCGTGGAAGTGATATTTACATAAATAATGAAAAAGTTACCTCCTATACCTTTAAGAAAGACTACTATTTTATGATGGGAGATAATCGCGATGATAGTCTTGATAGCAGATTCTGGGGCTTTGTGTCCCGTGATGCGGTTGTCGGTGAAGCATTTATAATTCTATTTTCATGGGACAGAAACATTCCATTTTCAGACTTGATCAGATTACTTAAATCTATTAGAACAGATAGAATCTTAAAACTGATACATTAAAATATTAAGCCACGAATTTTGCGAAGCATCCTTTGAACACTATTTCTAATTTGTAATTAGTGTCTGATAATTACAAGTGAGCAATCAAATTTCAATTTTTAATATCATTGATCGAACTTTAGATAAAACAAATTCTTCACCAAATATTGGTTTTTCGAATAAATCACCTTTTAGTCAAATAAATGTGAAAGATTTCGTTTAACACCTTTCAATTTACTTCTTTTGATTGGAGAATATTTGAATTTTTTATTGAATTCCTCTTCTGTCATCTGTTCTATTTCATCAAGTTGAAGGTATTTATTGATTGGTTCGAATTCAGTCAAATGAGATTCTTTTGCAAACCTATTATTCCATGGACAAACATCCTGACAGATATCGCAACCAAAACCCCAATTATCAAATTTATTTTTCAGTTCATTTGGGATAATGTCTTTATTTTCAATAGTTTGATATGAAATACATTTATTAGAATCAACAACATAAGGGACTATAATTGCACTAGTTGGACAAGCATCAATACAAGCATTACAAGAACCACAAAAATCATTTTCTTGTTTTGAATAATCGAATTCATAATTGCATAGAATATTTCCGATGAAAAACCAACTGCCAATTTTTCGATTTATAATATTTGTATGTTTACCCATCCAGCCTAACCCTGCTTTAACAGCCCAAACTTTATCTAAAACAGGACCTGTATCCACATAAGAGATTGATTTGAATCTTTCATCAATAATGCGTAATTCATTCTCTAATTTTTTGAGCATTTCTCCGATAACTATGTGATAGTCCTTTCCCCAGGCATATCTTGAAACTTTTCCAGCATTTATAGGCAAATCGGAGTAATCAACATTTTTGTAATAATTCAACCCAAGAGAGATTACGCTTTTAACCTCAGGTAATATTTTTTTTATGTCTTTTTTCTTATCGAGATTCTTGGTCATATAACTCATACCAGAATGAAAATTATTCTTTAACCAATTTTCATATAAAAGAATCTCATCATTTAGAATTTCTGCTTTAGCAAATCCAATTAGATCGAAACCAATTTCTTGCGCGATTTTTATTACTATCTCATTATCAATCTTTTTCAAATAATTACCATTCATATTTTATTTTAATAATTTCAATAAAAACTTTATCATTGTGAGTTGTAACTGGATAAGAGATCAGACCTTTACAACCATTTTCTTTTTTGCCATCCTCTAATCTGAATTTCCATCCGTGAGCTGGACAAACGACAAATTCATCTTCAATAAATCCATCATGAATAATTGCTGAATGCTGATGAGGACAGATATTACTTAAAGCATAGATTTTACCTTTGACTAAATAAATAGCAATTTCGGTATCATCAATTATAAATCGTCTGCCTTTACCTTCAACAAGATCGTTAATGTTACATATTTCTTTCAAATAATTCCTAAAGTATTAATTAAAATTTCATTATAGGTTAAAATAAAAAAAGGGCATTTAATAAATGCCCTTTCTCCCCTAAAACCACCATTTAGCCAATTTACCAACAATAAAGGAAGTACAAAATGAATTTAAATTTTGACTACTGCTTCATTAGGACAACTGGCCACACACTGAGGTTCATCATAAAATCCTACACACTCAGTGCATTTATCCGGAACAATGTAAGTATATTCATCTGAATAAAACCCAGTTGCTCCTGAAGGTGCGGCATCTCCTTCACCATATACTTGACCATTTAGTTCCCAATTTGTGCCTGCTTCATAAATTGCCTCATTAGGACATTCTGAAACACAAGCACCACAGTTAATACATTCTTCTGTTATTTTATAAGCCATAACTTCTCCGTAAATAGTTTTGTTGTATAGATAATCACCACTTTAGTGCCAGAAAAAGTTTTAAAATTATTAAATAGAAAGGTTTAATGTATTACTATTTCTCAGGAATGAAATTTTAAGAATTGTGAATTTCTAAAAAATAAAAAAGGCTATCACAATAGATTAGAATTATGTTACTAAAATCTTATCTGATAGCCCTAAAAATTAAAGAATTATCTTCCGAGAGTGTCCAGATATTCCTTTTTCTTTAATAAGGTTTCTTTGTCCTCAACGTGTTTAGGGTCTGGGACACAGCAATCTACGGGACAAACAGCAGCACATTGTGGTTCATCGTGGAAGCCGACACATTCAGTACATTTATCCGGTACAATATAGAAGAACTCATTTGAGAAAAATCCGTTTGCACCAGAAGGGGCAGGGTCACCTTCACCATAAGTCTTACCGTTTAATTCCCAATTTACACCACCTTCGTAAATAGCTGTATTTGGGCACTCTGGTTCACAAGCACCGCAATTGATGCATTCTTCAGTTATCATTATTGCCATTTTTTACTCCATATATTGTTCTGAAAAAAGAATTAGAATCACTATTGTATTTTATGAAATAAATTAAATTGTAACAAGTGAATTTTAGGTAAAATTTTACCACCGGCCACTGGCACCTCCTCCACCAGACATTCCCCCACCACCGGAGAAGCCTCCACCGCCAAAACTTCCTCCTCCGAACCCCCCAAAACCTCCACCACCAAATCCACCACCCCAGGAACCCATTCTGTATCCACTGGAATTTCTTCCTATCCTGAAAGTTCTGTTTCTATTTATTTTGAAGAATATGATACTGATAAAAATTAAAAAAATTAAAAAAGACCAAAAATTGAAATTATCATCTTTATTTAAGTCGTTATTACTATACTCCCCTTGAATTGCCAGAAATATGGAATTTATTCCTGCATCTATTCCTTCGTAATACTTCCCTTCTTTTAGATAAGGAATTATTTCATTTCTTATTATTGAAGAGCTGGTGGCATCTGTAAGTCTTGATTCAAGTCCATAACCAACTTCAATTCTGATTTCCTTATCATTTTTAGCTAATAGAATTAAAACACCATTATCGTTCTTTTTTGTTCCAATTTGGTTTTGCCTGAATATATCATTTGCCACTTCTTCAATTGAATTACCTTCAAGAGAGGGTATAATTAGTACAACTATTTGATTGGAAGTAGAGTCTTCAAAAGCTCTGAGTTTACTGTTTAGTTTATTTAATTCATCCGGGCTTAAAGTATTGGTAAAATCATTAGTCCAATTTTCTATTTTGGGTATTTTTTGAGCAAGTGAAAAAAAAGAAAAAAATAAGAATAAAAAAAGAACTTTATACATTGTTAAAATTCAACTTTAGGTGGTACTTCAGAACCAGGAACGGCAGAAAAATATTGCTTCTCTCTAAATCCAAAAATAGATGCCAGAATTGTTGCCGGGAATCTTTTAATACTTACATTGTATTCCTGAACAGTTTCATTGAATCTTTTTCTTTCAACCGAAATTCTGTTTTCAGTGCCCTCCAATTGTGCCTGAAGCTGGAGAAAATTTTCATTTGCTTTTAATTCTGGATAATTTTCAACAACTGCAAGTAGCCGGGATAATGCGCTGCTTAATTCACCTTGAACTGATTGAAACTTTTGAAAGGATTGTGGGTCATTTATCACTTCCGGAGTTACATTGAATTGTCCAACTCTTGAGCGTGCCTCAATAACGTCTGTAAGAACCTGTTTTTCAAAATTTGCGTAACCCTTGACTGTATTTACAAGATTTGGAATAAGATCAGTTCTTCTTTGATATTGATTTTCTACCTGAGCCCATTGCTTTATAACATTTTGCTCACTTGTAACAAGATTATTGTAAACTCCTACGCCCCACATTACAATAATTCCAAAGAAAATTAAAATTGCTGCAATGACAACAATAAAAATAGTAAGTGCCTTATTTTTCATATAAGACCTCAAAATTGTGATTTAAATCAACTATTGCTTAAAATATAGTACTAAAATAACAAATTGAATAATGTATTACCAAAAAGTTTTAAGGGATTTCTTCTGAAAAGTTTGAGTAAATTGAATTTAGAGATTCATTAAATATTTTTTCATTTTTATCAATTGCGAATTTCTCAGCATTTTCGAGATTTCCTACATAGAATCGAAGCCATAAAAAATTAGATAAAACAATTCCGTCAAAAATTCTTTCGTTACTAAATGCATTAATTGTCAAGTAAACAGATAACAGATTCCATAAAAATGACCCCGCACCGTTAAGATAATGCCCGATATAAAATTGTCCCAGACCTGGAAGAATTGTTGATAATATTTTGGCTGTTTGAACGGAATAAGAATCTTCCAAAAGTTTTTCAGAAAAATTTGCTAATTCTTTTTTATTAAGTTCATCAAAAATATCTTTAGCCTTTTTATAATCCATTTCAAAGTAAAATACCCAGGCGCGCCAGTGCTTTATTTCTTTTTCAAATTCAAGGAATAGGGAATCTTTTTCTAACTCATCTAAAATCCTGTGAGCGTTTTTGGTTTTCTTTTCGATAATATTCAATCGACAAATGTTAATTTTACAATCAAATATTTCTTTAGAGGATTTAGCTTCAGTTAAAGCAAGAGAAAAGAAATTGTATGAATCTTCAAATTTCCTTGCATATTTGTAACATCTGGCTATTTGATTAAACGAATAGTAAATAAAAGACTTTTCCTTATCAAAAAATATTAATCTTTTATACTCAGTTATTGCATCATAATAATTTTGATGAAAATAAAAGGAATCAGCATAATCTAATTGTTTAATCAAATCGTTTTGCGAAAAAATAAAGCTAGAAATACTAAAAAAGATCAGCAATATTTTACTCACAAAAGTTCACCTTTTTTATGAAGTAATTTTTTTGCTTTAAGTAATCATATGTTTCAGTAATTATTTTTTCATCATAATTCCGATTGTATCGGTATGCAGAAATAATTGAACCATAAATATTACCTAAATAAAATCCTGTTGCTGCAAAAGAAAATATATATCCACGAAAATGATGAGAATTTCTGAAGTTATCGTAAGCTAAAAATGTAAAAAGTCCAGTTAATAAAAAGGAAGTAAGTCCATCAGTATAGTTTTTAGTATAAACTTTACCGGCTCCAGGAATAACTGATAAAATACCAGCCACTGTTGGAGATTTATAATCAGGATATTTTTTTTTAATAATTAAATCATTTACAAATAATCTGTCTGAATCATCAAATAAAAATATCTGCTCATCAGAAGGAAATATATTTTCATTAAGAATTGATGATACTAATAGAAGCTTTTTTGAATCGTTTAGATCTGAATCTGAATTTAATCGGTAGTTGTTTTTTAATGAACTGAAATCTTTAATCAGGAAAAAATTTAATGAATTATAATTTACTGCCAGACTCTTCAATGATGAACTTCTTTCAATCATATCAAAATATTTATTTGCATAGTTATGTTGCTTGATTTGTAAATAAGAGTAGCCAATCTTAAAAATTAAAGTATCAGAGGCAGTAGAATTTTCTAATCTTTTATATTCTTCAATTGCCCTTAAATAATCATTTTGACAAAACAGATAATCTGCAAAC
The DNA here is from genome assembly GCA_937942875.1 of uncultured Ignavibacterium sp. Taxonomy (GTDB): domain Bacteria; phylum Bacteroidota; class Ignavibacteria; order Ignavibacteriales; family Ignavibacteriaceae; genus Ignavibacterium. Next base: position 13,113 of record CALEBT010000062.1, read on the forward strand.
AGTCTAATATTCTCAGGCGAGTGATAGGAATTATTTTGTGCATAAAGTATAATAAAAGAACAAATCACACAATAAATTATTTTGAACATTTTTGTTATTGATTTGATTCTTTTTCATAATATGAATAATCTGAAGGCGGATCATAGAATCTGTTATTTATAGTTTTATATCTGCCGCTTGAAAATATATTTGTATCTCTAGTAAGTCGATCAAAAAATAATAAGACTGAAGTAAACAAACTATTTATTCTGGTAGATTCTACAAAAAACTCCGAGCAAGATGGATGGAATCTGCAATTATCACCATCAAAATCTGAAATTGTAATTTTATAAAATTTTACTAAAAGGTCAGAGATATTGCTAATTCTTGTATTGTTTAACGAAGATGAAAGTTCATTTGATTTAATGTCATTATTATTTTCAATTAAGTAATTATTTACACCTTCCCATCTAACCCAATCTGTTTGAGCAGAAATTTGAACTAAACAAAAGATAACTAATGGAAACAAGAATTTATTTCTGATCAAGTAATGCTCTGGCAATTACTATTTTCTGAATTTCGGAAGTACCTTCATAAATTTCTGTTATCTTCGCGTCTCTTAAATATCTTTCAACAAGATATTCTCTCACATAACCATATCCGCCGTGAATTTGAATAGATTCCAGAGCACATTCAACAGCTATTTTAGAAGCATACAATTTAGCCATAGCTGCCTCTTTTACGTAAGATTTACCCGCATCCTTTAGAGCTGCAGCTTTCAGAGTTAAAAGTTTAGCAGTATCAATTTTAACTGCCATATCGGCTAATTTAAATTGTATTGCTTGAAAAGTAGATATGGGTGAACCAAATGCTTTTCTTTCTTTAGAATATTTAATTGATGCTTCAAGAGAAGCCTCAGCAATTCCCAAAGCTTGAGCTGCAATTCCTATTCTGCCCCCGTTTAAAGTATTCATAGCGAAGTTGAAACCTTTTCCTTCTTCCCAAAGAATATTTTCTTTCGGAACTTTACAATTTTCAAAAGTAAGAGAACAAGTATCAGAACTTCTAATTCCTAATTTGTCTTCTTTAACTCCGTGTCCAAATCCTTCAGTACCTTTCTCAACAATAAAAGTTGTAATACCTTTATGGGCTTTCTCTTTATCTGTTGTTGCCATAACCAGATAATAATCTGCATTAATACCATTTGTTATCCAATTTTTAATTCCATTAATTAAAAAATAATCTCCATTTTTATCAGCTGTCGTTTTTTGTTTTGTAGCATCGCTACCAGCTTCAGGTTCAGAAAGAGCAAAAGCACCAAGTTTTTCTCCTTTTGCTAATGGAATTAAATATTTCTGTTTGATATAATCAGAGCCATATTTTTCTAATCCATAGCAAACAAGAGAATTATTAACAGACATAATAACACCAACACTGGCATCAACTTTTGAGATTTCAATCATCGCCAGGACATAACTTATAGTATCTAATCCTGCACCTCCGTATTCCGGTGAAACCATCATACCCATAAATCCTAATTCACCAAGTTTTCTAACTATTTCATAGGGAAACTCTGCTTTCATATCACGTTCAACAGCAGAAGGAGCTATTTCACTTATAGCAAAATCTCTTGCTGTCTGTTGAATCATCAATTGTTCTTCAGTGAAATTAAAGTCCATTTTATCCTCTTTAAAGTTCATATTAAAAAATTACTAACAAAAATAAATATTTCCATAACAATCAAATAATATTTGATAGGTTAAACATTTATTATATTTTTGCCAAGAAAGTGATAGATCTAAAATATGGAGCAAAATACAGTAGAAACAGAAAATGTAGTTAAAACAATTCTTAAGGGTTTGACCTTAAGAGAGTTAAAAGAATTTTTTGAAGCCGCAGGCGAAAAACGATTTAGAGGGGAGCAAGTTTTTGAATGGATTTATGGCCATATGGTTGAAGATTTTGAGCATATGGATAACATTCCAAAATATCTGAGGAAAAAGCTTAATGCATTCTGTGAGTTAATTACTCTCAAACTCTATTCTGTTGAAGAATCACCCTCTACAGGAACAAGAAAGTTCATTTTTGAGACCAAGGATAATTATAAAATCGAATCCGTAATAATTCCAGAGGTGAACAGAACCACATTATGTATATCGACTCAGGTTGGTTGCCCTCTCGATTGCAAATTTTGTGCAACAGGTTTAATGGGTTATAAAAGAAATTTAACCGCAGGTGAAATTTTTGATCAATTTCTTTTCTGCTCAAAACTTTATAACATAAAACCAATCACGAATATTGTTTATATGGGAATGGGCGAACCTTTGCTCAATTATCAGAATACTCTTAAATCACTTCAGATTTTTGCGGAAGAAAAAACCAGAGGAATCAGTTTAAGGAAAATAACCGTTTCAACCGCCGGAATTCCATCGAAAATTATTGAACTTGCAGATTCAAAAATCAGAGCTAAGCTGGCGTTTTCACTTCATTCGCTTTTCGATGAAACGAGAAGCAAATTAATGCCTATAAACAAAAAATATTCAATTTCCGAAAACTTAGAAGCAATCCGATATTATGTTAATCAGACTAATACCAGAGTGACTTTTGAATATGTAATGTTCAAGGAAATTAATGATCGAGAAGATGATTTTTATTCTTTGGTCAGATTGTGCAAATCATTTCCGTGTAAGCTGAACATCATACCCTTTAATTCTATATCTCATATGTTTCCTACAGGATTTTCTTCTGAATTGCGACCCTCACCAAAACTTCGAGTTGATGAATTTGTTAAAAGACTTAGAGAAAAAGATATTACAGTTACAGTCAGGTACACTCAAGGAAGTGATATAGCAGCAGCCTGTGGTCAACTGGCATATAAGCTAGAAAAAAATAATGCGTAAACTTACCCACGACGAAATCTCACTCAACAGAGCAAATCTCAATGAACTTCATCTTGTAAAAAAATTACCCGTGTATGTTGTTCTTCATAACATCAGAAGTAATTATAATGTCGGTTCAATTTTCCGTACCTCCGATGGTGCAATGATTGAGAAACTCTATTTATGCGGTTACACTCCTCATCCTCCTAAAAAAGAAATTCTGAAGACAGCACTCGGCGCCACTGAAAGCGTAAAATGGGAATATGTAAAAGATACGAAAGAAGTTATAAGAAAAATGAAAGCTGATGGAATAAAAGTTTGTGCACTTGAATTAACAGATAAAAGTTTTCCTTACTATGAATTGAAGAAAGATATTTTTCCAATCTGTCTTGTTGTCGGAAATGAAATAAGCGGGGTCTCACAGGAGATTTTGGATATGTGTGATTTTTCAATTGA
>CALEBT010000063.1 GCA_937942875.1 uncultured Ignavibacterium sp.
TAATCAGACTTATGATAACATTGAGATAATAATGGTTGATGATGGTTCAACAGACAAAAGCTGGCAGATATTGGAAGAATTCAAAAACTTTTTTCCTGATAAAATAAAAATTTTCAAACAGGAAAATAAAGGTGCCTGCGCTGCCAGAAACAAAGCATTCAATGAGTCAAAAGGTGATTTCATTCAATGGCTTGATGCCGATGATCTGCTTGAAATTGATAAAATCGAAAAACAGCTCATAGCAATCAATTTTGTTCAACGAACTGATATACTTCTGTCCGGATCTTTTGCTAAATTTAAAGGCATCTTAGAGTAAGTTGAACAATTAGAAATTTTTTAGGATTGTGATACTGTTTTTGATTTCAAATTTATTAAAGACCCTACTCACTGTCAGCTAATTACTTAGTTTATTTTTTTAGTTATTCACAATAAAATTCTCTATAGAATTCGTAGATACTCTTTATTGTTATTTCATTCTTGATACAATAATTCAATATTAACTCAAAAAGATGCTGGTCGCAACCAAATTCAGTCGGATTTGACTGAACCTCGTGAGTGAAAAAAATTAACCACGAGGGATGTTCTACAGACTTATCAATGATTCTTTTATAAAATTCAAATTTATTTTTATCGCCTGCCAGATGAAATGATTTAAGAAGCATTGAATCGAAGATTGTATTATTATACCCTTCTTCAATACCCCTGGCAACTTTATAAAATCTTTTAACAATTTTTTTCTTGAAAGGTGTTAATGCACCAAAAGGATAGGCGAATGATGTAAATTTATATCCTGGGAATAGAATTTCCATTCTTTCCTGATTAATTATTATTGAATTTTTATATTCCTCATCTGTAACATCAAAAGCTTTAAGATGGGAAAATGTGTGATCCCCGATTTCGTGACCATTGCTTATTAGTTTTTCAAGGTCATCTAAATCCAGAATTGGTAATCCAACATCCGAATAACCACCCAGCAAACTCAGAGAAATATAAAATGTTCCTTTCTTATTATAATAATTCAAAATTTTTACGCCATTTGTTACTGCAGTTTTGGGAACATCATCAAAAGTAAAACTGATTACCGGCTTGTTCAATTTTAATACTTTATTATCTCTGAAAAGTATTTTATTCATACGTTTATTTATTGCAGAACTTATTTTATCAGTCATCCTCATAATTTTTTCTATCGGTGTGATATTTATTGGAATTATTTTATTTTTGAATGAAATATAAACAATTAAAATATTTAAATGGATGAAGTAACAATCAAAGAATTTTCAGTTGAAGACAAAGAAAGCAGTATCGAACTTTTAAAATCAACTTTTAACGGCGGAAGTAACGAAAAAACCTTTAAGTGGAGATATGAGTCCTACGAAAAATTAAAACCACTTATAATAGTTGCCAAAACCATAAATAAAGTAGTTTCCTTCGTATCATGGATGCCGTGGATATTTAATTATCGTGATAAACAACTAATTGGTTATCAGGCTTGTGAGGGTGCAACTTCTCCCGATTTCAGAAATCGGGGATTATTTACGAAAATGTTTTTATACTCTGAAAAGCTTGCTAAAGAAATGAACATAGATTTTTATTTCGGTTTTCCAAGCAAAATGAGTTACGGCCCTGTTTATAGAGCTGGCTATTATCCTGTAATAAACTTTAAATTCTTTAAGAGATATTTATTCCCGAGATACCTTAAAAATGATGTACCCATTTCTGATAACTTAACTTTTTCAGATGATGATTTTTTCATTTCAGATGAAGATAAAATCTCACCTGTATTCGATAAATATTATCACGATTGGAGATTTCAAAAAAACCCATTTGATTACGAAACTGTTGTTTATCAGAAAAATAATAACAAAGTAGTATTTGTTTTAAGGAGCAACAAAAATCAGGGGAAAAAATTTGGAATAATACCGAGAAAAATAATGATTGTTGATTTTCAGACTACTGCCTTCTATGATGAACTAATTGAGAATGCTGTCAATCATCTTTGTAACAGATATATAAATAAAGCATCGTATCTGACAACATTTTTCAATCCGGCGAGTAGCAGAGGAGTTTTGCTGTCCAAATACTTTAAATCAAAAACACGGTTGGAATCGAGAATACTATGCGTTAGGCCAATAAATTATAATAACAGGAATATCCTTTTTAACGGAAATTTATGGGACTTATTACCGCATACAGTTGATTACTATTGATGCTGATAGAACTAATTTGGTTTAATGGTTATTATCTGGTTGGAAAAATTTTTAAATACTATTATTAAATCGTAAATCTCTACTAATTCATCTTTGTTTAAATCATTAACATTAATCCCACTTTCACCAGCAATATTACTGTTATAAACAATCATTAAGTCAGTTGAATCAATTATTCCATCCTGATTAACATCACCGCTGTAAATACACCATCTGCCGGCTTTATAAACAAGATTGTTCCCGTAAGCCATAGTTGAGTCAATTGTAAAATCATACTGCATAGTAGCATTTGAAAATTTTTGCGGGAGTTTACTCCAGGTTTCAATTGAATTCCGATGTTTAATAACTATGTAAAAACTGTCATTAAAGCTGATTGAGGAGAATTCTGCTCCACAGTTTCCTGTACTGTCAATTAAAGTAATGCAGCTATCAAGCACATTGTATGGTGAAATGTTCTTTCTTAGTTCAATGATTGCTGTATCAGGTACCATTTTCTGTCCATCAAACAAGGCTTCTATCAGAAGTTTTAGCGGGGCAATTTTTAATTTTGAATAACAGCTCAATGATAAAAGTGCAGAACCAAGAGATACAAAATTCCCTGTTCCGATTTCATAATCAGTTATACAATTAAATATTTCCCTCTGATTTTCTGCATCCCATACCTTGATTATTATTTTATTACCCGGAGTAAAACCATCCTTTACTGAAGTAAGAGGATCATCAGTTGAAGCTATAATTGAAAGTGGATTTCCGGGCGTAATAATGTTTGTAATTAATCTGCTTCCTACACACACACTGCCGTCAAATATTCCTATCTCGTCTCCTGCCTTCAGTGCGATGCTGTCTAATACTGCGGATGAAATATAAATGTTCATAGGAAGATAAGGATTATTTGACCAAACTGGTATGAAGTGACTCTGAAGTTTGCCGGATTGGGGAAATGCTATATCAGACAAAAATAAAATAATCAGAAAAGAAATATTCATTAAAGAAATATTTACCATCTTTCTGCTTAAAATTTCAACTTAATTTTTAATTAAATTATTCATCATATAGAATATCTCAACGAAAAGTTTTAAAGCACAGATAATTCTCTGTAATACTATGTTTATTTTTTTTTGCCGCTCTCACTGTTTTCATTCTAATTTAAAAGCCTCTCCTTAGGAAAGGTTTGGTGAGGACTAAAAAAGTAAAGACTCGCCGCGTTACGTCTCAAAAACTTGCCTACCGCCTACTGCCTATTGCCCACTGCCCACTGCCTACTGCCTGCTACCTACTCCCACCTCCTCACTCCCCTCCTTCTCATCTCAACAACACCATCTTCCTTGTAATAATATATCCCTCAGTTTTTAATCTATAAACATATACGCCTGATGTTAAATTAGAGGCATCAAACTCTACTTCATAAATGCCGGGTTCTTTAAACTCATCCACCAAAGTTGCAACTTCATTCCCAAGTATATCAAATATTTTCAGACTCACCAAAGTCCCTTCTCCTTTGGAGAAGGGATTTAGGGATGAGGCTGGTATGCTGTATCTAATCTTTGTTACAGGATTAAACGGATTTGGATAATTC
>CALEBT010000064.1 GCA_937942875.1 uncultured Ignavibacterium sp.
TGATAAAGCTTCACCAAAAGCTACAGCTTTTGCCATTATTATGTGCATCAAAGGACCTCCTTGAATTCCGGGCATTACCATACTATCCAAAAGCTCGGAAATCATTTTTACTCTATCCCCTTTTGGAGTCTTGAGTCCCCAAGGATTTTCTTTATCTTTTCCCATAAGAATAATGCCACCTCTTGGACCACGTAGTGTTTTATGTGTTGTTGAAGTTACAACATCACAATATTCAAGAGGATTATTCAATAAACCTTTTGCAATTAAACCAGCAGGATGAGCCATATCGCATAAAAGAAAAGCGTTTACCGAATCAGCTATTTCCCGAAACTTTTTATAATCCCAGTCCCTTGAGTAAGCACTTGCTCCGGTGATAATCATTTTTGGCATTTCTTTTTTAGCTAAATCAGCAATCTTATCATAATCAAGCATACCTGTTTTTTCATCCAATTCATATCCAACAGCATTATATAATTTCCCGGAAAAATTCACAGGTGAACCGTGCGTTAAATGCCCGCCGTGAGCTAAACTTAATCCCAAAAATTTATCACCCGGATTTAAAAATGTCATCAAAACAGCCATATTAGCCTGAGAACCACTATGAGGTTGCACATTAACATATTCAGCGCCGAACAATTTTTTTAGTCTTTCACGTGCTAAATCCTCTGCCTGATCAACAAATTCGCAGCCTCCATAATATCTCTTACCAGGGTAACCTTCTGCGTATTTGTTTGTGAGAACTGAACCAGCAGCTTCCAAAACTGCAGGACTTACAAAATTCTCAGATGCTATTAATTCCAGTTTTTTAGTTTGTCTGTCTATTTCTGACTGTAGAATCTGATAAATCTCAGTATCGTTTGTTAAATCTTTAATCATAAAAATTTCAAATTTGTTTTGAGTAAAAAATAAAAAAGGTCTCTTGATTACTCAAAAGACCTTCAAGTTTGTAAAATATTTTATGGAACATTAACACTTCTACCAATCCAACCGAAACAACTACCTGAAATTGGCAGAGTTTGACCGGATTTCAAACCTCTGAAAAAATAATCTTCTTTTGTTGGAACAGAACTAAACAAAGCATTAACTCTTTCCTGCGCATCAGTCAACGTTGGATCCATATTAAATGCTCGTCTATAAGTATTTTGAGCTAATAGGTAAACAAGTTTGGTTTCAAAATTATATTCACAAGATCTTGCAGCAGCTTCATATAATAAACCTTCATAATAAACTGCAAGTGCCCAGCCTCCGGATTTATCATTTGCTTTTTGAAATTCTGCCCGTGCAGCAGAAAACTTATTTTGCTCTTTATAAACTAATCCTAAATTCAAATAATGCTCACGTTTGTCTGGTTCTAATTCTATCAGTTTTTTGAATGCTTTTTCTGCATCATTTAATCTATCAGTTTTTTGGTATGCAGTTGCAAGTTGATTCCAGTAATTGATAGTCTCCGGAGACTTGCTTACCAAAAATTCCAACGGAATAATTGCTTCTTTAAAATCTCTGGCTCTAATAGCGGTTGAAGCATATTTCCAGGCTCTTGATAAATCATCTTTATTTGCTTCCCAGTTTTTTCTTGTAATAACAACAAGTTCATCAATATTATCAACTAAAGATTCAAGTTCTTGCACCCACTGAATATTTTCCGGTTCTCTTTCTGATAGAAATGAATACAAATCCAGAGCTTTTAGTTTATAATCATTTTCATCGTTCATATTATTCTTATAAAGTTGACCTAATCTGTGATAATAGTAATTAGATAAATCTGGTTTCCATTCAAATGCAAGCTCGTACATTTTGATAACCTCATCCACTGGTAATTCAACCCAGGTTTCAGCAACGAAAGCTTTGCGTGCCTGAAAATATCCTTTGTCTTCTGAACGGTACTTTATAGCCTGGTCATAAAAATAAAGTATTGTATCGTTGATAGATTTAATTTCTTCCTGGGATACATTGGCAGAATCGTGAAGATACCACAGACATTCTTCCATTTTGTAAAATACCCATTTGGAAAAGGCTTCAGGATCATATTTAATAATGTCCCAACCATAAGGAAGAGCACTATGATAATCTTTATTTTTATGATATTCTGAAAAAAGACTATAAGTCTTTTTCAATGAATCAGGAATCTGAGCATAAGAATTTACTTGATAACCAATGCTCAGAAATATTAAAATAACTATAAAAATTTGTAAGTTTTTCACTTTAGTACCCTTTTGTTTAATTACTTATTTATCAAATCTTAAAAACCATAATTCATTAAAAACAAGACTTAAGTTCAATCTAATGAAATCCTCTTTTAACAAGTTTTTTTCATTAGTACCCCTTGTAGAATATTGTAATGATATATCAATTAAATTATCTGGATTTATTGGCATTGATAAACCACCGAAAAATGAATACTGGTTAATTCCGATACCAGAAAATTTATAAGGAGTTTTTTCAAAACTTAAACCAACTCTCCAAAGAACGCGTTCCCAAAATTTTGGACTTAAATCATTTATTGGTTGGAGCTCAAATCCTGTGCTAACTTTGAATGAGTTTTGCAAGTTGTCCGAAGTTTTCGAAAATAACTTGAAATCCGAGAAATTCTGAGATGAATAATCGAATGTAAACAAATATCTCTGATTTAATACAAAACTTAAACCTATATTAAATTTAATTGGCAATTCCATATAATCACTATAGAGTGCAATAGTGTCCAGCAAAACAGACGAAATACTGGTAACAACTGAATCGGTATTAAATCTAGAAAAATAATTAACAGATGCACCTAAATTTAAATTTGAAAGATTTTCTATACCCAGATACTTATTCAAATCAGGACTCAAAATTCCAAAGGTTGCACCAAATCCCGTAGGTCTGTAAACCAGATTATATTCAGAAGCAAAATTGGTAAGATTGTTAAAGGAAATTGCAGATAAATACTTAAAGTTTCCGAAATAATAATCAAAGGTTGCACCCACAGACCAATCAAATGGTATTTTAACGGAAGAACCTAAAAAGATTTTTGATAATCCTCCTTTTCCTTCAAATATCAAATCATAGTTATAAATAAGACTATCAGCATTACTGAAATTTTGTTTTGACTGATAGCTAACTCGTGAAAAAGGGACTAAACCCATTGCAAAACCAATTCCTAAGTCAGTACTTATTGGAAAGCCAAAGTTTACACCTTCAATTTCTGTTTCCGCTGAAAAGATTTTATTATTTGAACCATTAATTATTACTCCATTGTACGACAAAGCGAATTCAATTTTAGTTCTGTCAAAATTACTCCACGTAGCTGGATTAATTGTGGATATATGATATTTATCCTGAAGAGAAACTCCTAATTGCCCCAATCCCTGATATCTTGTTGAAAAAGAATACTTCAAATCACCAATTCCATATCTGGTATATGCAGAAGAACTCTGTGCATTAGTAAACGAAATTGTAATTATTATCAGTGCTAATATTTTTTTAATCATTTCAATTTCTCTTCGTGTATATTATTTCAAGTTTAGGCCTTTCGCTAAAAACCGGATAAGAACTGCTCTTAATCATAAATTTTTCAATTCCTAAAATCTCATTTCCAGCCTTCAGAAGAATTCCATAATTTGGATTATTGGACGTCCAATATCTGACCATTCCACTAACATCACCAACATATTTATCACCAATTCTCCGTAAAGGATAAATACTAGATTCATTTATTTTCATAGAATCTGATGAAGTGATAATATATGCCCGCAATTCATTAAAAAAGCTGTTGCCAAATTTAGATTTCAGGGTATCTAATGTTAAAGTTAACTGAGCATAATTAATAATTGTCCCCTTAGATAATGAAGATAAATCAAAAGACAAAAATCCATTATATGCTAAACTGCTTTGAATAGTAATATAGTTTGAATCTATTTGATTATCTCCAATTATGACACTTACATCAGAGAGAACGTAAGCCAAAAGAGTATCTATGTAAGCTCCCGGTTTTCTTACTACAACATTAATTTTCGTATCATTTGAAGTTTCAGGGTCAAAAGCAACAAAACCGATTATTTTATCAGATTGAGGTTTTGGGCTCATCAAAACCCCTCTGTTTCTTGCCAAAGATGTATCAACTTCATTTTTCAACCAATTTTTAACTATGTTACTGTTGATATTAAAATAATAAATTGAATCATTCCCTGTTCTATTCGAGCTTAAATCAATTTGCGAATAACTCAACGTTGCAAATGAATCTGCAGTGAAAGAAGCTGAATTCCAAAAAGATTCTATTTCGAAAATTGAAAAATCAAAAGGTGAATTCTTATCCCCAAAATAATAATCAATATTCATTTCACCTTTGGCTTCAAGAACCTCAAGACTATCATTTTTTATAGCTTGCTTAATTGAATCCGGAAGAGTAAATGTAAATGAAATTAAAGTATAAGCAGTATAGTTATCTTTCTTACCGAGTAATAATCTTGGCGATGTACCAAGTGGAATTATTTTCTTGATGGAAGTACTATTTTGAGGAATTGAGTCTGTGTTAGAATCAAGTTTATTAACATTAATCATATCAATCTTCAATAAATCCGAGCCAATATCACTTGGAGAGTCACTGCAAGAAATAAGTGAAATAAAGATAATAACTGTTAATGAGAAAAAAATTATTTTTTTAATTTTCAATTTATACTCCGGAGATGTCGTTAATTATATAATCACAGGCTTCTTTAAAGTTTTCTGCAACAAAGTTTGGCAAATTATTTTCAGATAACAATGCATTAAAACTTTCCTTGCCATAACCGGTTTTGATTAGTATACTCTTACAGCCAGCATTTTTAGCTGTTTGAATATCTGTTTTTGCATCGCCAATAAGATAGCTTGAACCCAAATCAATTTCAAAATCTTTAACAGCATCAAAAATCATTTTAGGAGATGGTTTTCTGCATTCACATTCTTCTTTACTATTAAAATCAGGATGAGCTGTACAATAATAGAAAGCATCTATTTTAACATTATAATTTTCAAGCAATTCATTTATTCTCCGATTTACTTTATCAACATCTTCTTTAGAAATCAGACCTCTAGCTACGCCAGATTGATTAGATACTACAATAAGAGTAAAATCATATTCATTTTTCAAAATACTTAATGATTCACCAACGGTAGGAAATAAAATCACTTGATCGGGATTTCCCAAGTAACCTGGGTCCTGATTTAAAGTACCATCTCTATCTAAAAACAAAGCTTTTCGCAAAACTAATCTTCTGAAAGAATTTTCCTGTAAAGATCGACATACTTTTTAGCTGAAGAGTTCCAACTAAAATCCTGTTTCATAGCAGTTTTCATCAATTTCAACCAGCTATCTTTATTATCATAAACTTTAATTGCTCTTTTCACTTCAGTAACCAGGTCACCTGATTCGTATTTCTTAAATACAAAGCCAGTACCTTCGCCAGTCTTTTCATTGTACTTTTGAACTGTATCAGCTAAACCTCCAGTTTCTCTGACAATTGGTATTGTTCCATAAACCAGGCTATACATCTGATTCAAACCACAAGGTTCATATCTGGATGGCATTAAAAACATATCAGCACCTGCTTCAATCAAATGTGCTAATTCATCACTGAATCCTAAATAGCAAGAAAACTTATTCGGATATTTTGAAGTCATTTTTTCAAAAAACGTATGATACTTTAAATCGCCAGTACCCAGGAGTATGAATTGTAAATTTAATTTCATTAAATCACTGAAAGATTTTTGAATTAAATCAATTCCTTTGGAATCATATAATCTACTAACAACACCCAATAATGGAATATTCGGATCGTACTTTAATCCGAATCTTTCAAGCAGATATACTTTGTTTTCTACTTTTTTATCGAGGGTTTTAAGCGAATAGTTAAACGGAATAAGCTTATCTATTTCCGGATTCCAAATGTTAAAATCTATCCCGTTCAAAATTCCGAATAAACGATCTTTTCTTTTTGCAAGAATATCTTTCAGGCCTTCACCATATTCTTCCTTCGTTCTTATTTCAACAGCATAAGTTTCACTAACTGTGTTGATTGCATCAGAATAAATCAAACCAGATTTAAGGAAGTTTAACTTTCCTTGATGAATAATTCCTTTCTTTTCTGAATCCAAAGACTCCGGTAAACCTGTTTTCTTGAATGAACTTTGTGGAAATTTACCCTGATAAGCCAAATTATGGATTGTGAATAAAATTTTTAATTTATCAAAACCTTCACAATCCTTGTAGATAGTTTTTGCATAAGCAGGCACTAATCCACATTGCCAATCGTTTAAGTGAACAATATCGGGTATCCAACCTAATTTTATTATCATTTCCATAATTGAACGATTCAGAAGAATAAATCGCTCATCGTTATCACTATAATCTTTACCAGTTTTTGGATCAATATATAAACTGTTTCTACTTCCGAAATACTCATAGTTTTCAAGAAAATATATTTGAACTCTGGTTCTGACTCCTGGCAAAAAGCAGGATTTCAAAGAAAAAATTACATCCTTATCACCAATTTTGATTGAAATATCTTTTAACCTGATTATATCGTGAACTTTAAATTTTCTTTCATCAACAGCACCATATTTTGGTATAACTAACCTAACCTCGTGCCCCATTTCAGTCAAAACTTTAGGCAAGGCTGCAGAAACATCCGCAAGTCCTCCTGTTTTTACAAAAGGAATGGCTTCGGAAGTAACAAACAAAATCTTTAGTTTTCTTGACGACATTGTATATTTTCTTTAAAATTGTTGTGCAAATTTACTAAAGACTTAAAGTAACTCAAAAAAACGTATTTTTTAACAATTGAAATTTGTTATGTCAAAAAATTTAATACTGATTTTTATCTCCATCAGCTTACTAATATTTGCCTGCAGTGCAATACCAACAACGCGTTACGAGACAAAGCAAAAAACTGAAGAAATTAAAGAAGAGAAAAAGGAAGAAACCAGGAAAATCGAAAAAAGTAATGTTAGGAAAATTCTCAATGAAGATTATGATGTAAAAAGGTTCAACCCTGAATTGAATTATATTTATAAAGATATTAAAAAAACAGAAAAAACTTATAATAAAGAAATATGGTATTCTTTTCCTTCAGACAATGAAAAAAATATTTCTTCAAACAGACGTAAAATTATTGGTACAGCAGAGGGGTTCAGGATTTTGGTTTTCTCATCAGATGAGCTGGAAGAATTGCAAGAAGTTCAGACAAGATTAGAAGAAGCCAGAGGAATATATCAGATTTATTCAATTTTTGAACCTCCTTTTTATAAACTTTACATTGGAGATTTTACGTTATTGGAAGATGCTAATTCTCTCAGACGAAAATTAATTCAACTCGATTTCAAAGAGTCTAAAGTAATCAGAACAACTATTAATCTTTTTGAATGAAAAAATTATTATTCGGGGCTAATCAAATATTAACCTGCGAATCAAAATCCAGGAATTACAAAACTGGAATTGAATTAAAAGATGTTGGTTTGCTGTCTTCATATTCAATTGTTATCGAAAACGGTTTGATTAAAGATATTATCCCAAATAATTCAATAAGTAATTTTTCTGAGTTCGAGATAATTGATGTAACAGGAAAAACTATTCTTCCCGGGCTTGTTGAATGCCATACTCATCTGGCTTTTGCAGGGAACAGATCAGATGAATTCAAAATGAAATTAGACGGAATTACTTATGAAAAAATTGCTTCAAAAGGTGGTGGAATACTTAAGACTGTAAGCAGTGTAAGAGAATGTTCTGTTACAGATTTATTTTTTTTAATGAAAAGCAGAGTTGATGAATTTATTTCCCAAGGAGTTACGAGTCTTGAAATAAAAAGTGGCTATGGACTTGACTTTGAAAATGAAATCAAACTACTTCACGCAATAAAACTAATTGACGAGTCTTATCCAATTAACATTATTCCTACTTTTCTTGGCGCACATACTTATCCGGCTGAGTTTAAAGAAGATCACAACTCATACATAAAACAAATTACAGATGTAATGATACCTTACATATCAAAAAATAAATTGGCAGAATTTTGTGATGCTTTTTGCGAAACGACTGCTTTTTCTGCTGAAGAAGTTGATATGATTTTTAATGTCGCCAAAGAAAATGGATTAAAAATAAGATTACATACAGAACAGTTCAATTCAATCGGAGGAATCGAAGTTGCTTTGAAGTATAATGCCACCAGTGTAGATCATCTTGAAGTAATTGATGATTCAGGAATTTCCAAATTAGAAAAAAAAGAAATTGTTTGTGTTTTATTTCCGGGAGTTTCATTTTTTCTTAATCACCATTTTGCTCCTGCAAGAAAATTAATTGACTCTAATTGTATTGTAGCTTTATCCACAGATTATAATCCTGGTTCATCGAACATCTTAAATCTTCATCTGATAATGCAGATAGCTGCTCTTAAAATGAGAATGAGTATTGAAGAAATCATTAACTCAGTTACAATAAATGCAGCTAAAGCAATTCAGAAGAGCGATGAACTTGGCTCAGTTGAAATTGGTAAACAAGCTGATTTCGCTATTTTTGAGACAGATAACTATTCTGATATTATTTATAATGTTGGCAGAAACTTAAACTTTATGACTATTAAAAGCGGAGAAATAATCTATAAGAAAAATTAACCCGCCTATTGAATAGTAAATATCAAATCTGATAAACTCCAACGGGCTTTGATTTCAATTATTTCAGGATAGAAATAAAATCTTTCTGAAAATTCAAATGGACTCAATAATCCGAAATCATATTTTCCATTTTTATTTCTATCTTCAAAAGCCCATAATTTATACCTACCCGGTAGTATTCTTTCGAATTCAAATGTCTTTTTGGAACCAAGTTTGACATAATACTTATTGCCGGAATTTAATTCCGATTCCAGAACCATTATAAGATTATCATTATCAGAAACCACTTTGCCACTTAATCCACTAAATTCAAATTCAGCCTTAGTATTAAAATCATAAAAAATAGTTGTATCAGAGAGATTACCTGTTGCATCAGGTAAGAGATTCATATTGATTTCTAATCTGTACTTATTGTCGGGCTTCAATTTCTGAATTGAATTTATTATTAGAGTTGCATCGTTGATATAAGATATTTTAATCAAAATATTATTATTGTTTGAATCCATAAAATTCAGAGCCTGTTCAATTTGTTCTTTTTGAAAAGCATCATCGAAGAATATTTTAATTTGTGGATTTACATAATCAATTTTGAAATCCGGCGGTTCAATCTTAATAATCTTTAAAGAATTTGTATCTCTTTTTTCTGAATAAACAAAACTAACTTTTTCGTGTAATAGAATATTATTAAAGTTATCTTCAATATTACTAATCTCTAAAAAAAAATCTTCCTGAGTTTCAAACTTTTGTTCAGGTACCAAAACCAATTCATTTGACTTATTTAAGGGACTGAATAAGTATTGTATTTCAGAAATCAACTGAGATAAAGTATCAACAATCTTAAATGATTCTTTCTTCAGCGTTTCTAATTTTAATTCTTCAGAAAATTTGACGAGAAGATGCATTTGATCCAACATTTTAACTTCAAGAACACGAGGAGGAACAGTATCAATTTTAGTCAGATAAAAATTTAATCCTGAATAAACAGAATCTTCTTCCGTTAATACAATATCCAGATAAGGAATTCCAATCCTGTCTTGCTCTGGTTGAAAAATCAAATCTCTGAATTGATCTTTTACAGCAAAAATTCTAAAAGTTCCTTTTGGTAATCCTTGAATTGAAAACTGCCCATCTTTTCCTGCTTGTGAGATATAGTCAGCTTTTTTTAAGAGATAATTTGTAGTATCAGATAAAAAGTGATAAGCAAATAGCATAGTCCCATCAGCCTGACTATCATAAACTCTACCTGATATAATTTTTTGATCAATCTTATTACCGGTTGAAAAATATAAATTAAAAGCATTTGCCATTCGGTTTTTGTTATTAAGATCAACTACATCTGTGCCTATGGTTATTACGTAAGTTGTATTTTCTTTGAATCCTTCAGGGAAATAAACCTCTACATTTTTACCAGACCAATCCACTTCCATTTCACCTTCAATTGTAGGAGAAATAAATAATGCCTCCCTGAAACTTCTTTTATCTACATATTCAGAAAATTTAATTTCAAAATAATTTTTAGAATAGTTTACTGTACCACTGACAGGAAAAGTTGAGACAATTTCCGGAGGAATTAAATCAATTTCTCCGCCCTCTGGAGGTAATTGAAGTGCACAACCATATAAAAACAAAAGCACTATGCTGAATATTATTCTGATTTTTTTGAATTTAACCATTTTCTATAGTTTCTAACATTACTTAAATGTTCTTTATATGTTCTGGCAAATTTATGTTTGCCTGTTCCATCGGCTACAAAAAATAAGTAATCAACATCTGCTGGAAACAAAGCAGCAATTATGGCATCTTTACCAGGATTATTAATCGGACCAGGTGGTAACCCATAATATTTATAAGTGTTATAAGGAGAATCAATATTCAAATCGGAATATGTTAATCTTCTCCATCCACCATCTAATGCATATTGAATTGTAGGATCTGCCTGAAGTTTCATCCCTTTTCTCAGACGATTATGATAAACAGCTGAAATTAATGGCATTTCATCTTTGAAATTTGTTTCACCTTCAATTATCGAAGCAATAGTCAATATCTGATGTTTATCAAAATTATTTGTTTGATTCTGAAAATTGAGCGAGTCATTTAAAAATTCATTTAAAGAATTAGTGAGTATTGAAATTACTTCTTCTGCATCTGAATTTTCATAGATATTGTAAATTCCTGGTAATAGATATCCCTCAAGAGAATTTGCATTAATATTTAATGATTTAAGAAAATCTCTGTCATTAGCCAATTCAAGAATAATGCTTGAATCAACTTTTAATTCCTGCTGCAAAGTGATAACAATGTTTTTTAGAATAGAACCATTATAAATTTTAATAGTCTTTAAATAATCAGCTGGCCCGTTAGTTAACAAATCAATTAAATCTAAATAACTCAGACCCTTTTTTATTTTGAATCTTGCAGCTTTTATTTTGTTATCTGCTCCGTATATAAACGCTGCAGTTTTGAATATGAATTTATTCTTAACAATTCCGAGTTGATATAATTTTTCAGATACAAGGCTGAATGATTCACCTTTTTTTACCTCAAATATAAAGGGCTCTTCAATAGAATAATTAATGGGCAAAAAGAGTAAATAGTATCCTATACCAACAAAAACAAAAAACGAAGATATTACAATTAACCACTGTTTTTTCGACAAGAAATTACTTATTGTTTTTTGCATTAAGAAACGGTTTCTGATTGATTTTTTTTCTTTGAAAAGCTCTTGACTCGTCAAGAATTCTTTCAAAAATATTTTGAAGTGGTTTTATTTTGTCAGAAGGTAAATCCTTTAGTATCGTTTTATAAATATTAAACTCTCTTTTTGAATCGAAATAATCAGCATCAAGATTTTTTTTAATTTCAATTATTTTTTCAATTAATTCAAATCTTTCAATTAAAAGAGATTTCAATTTCTCATCAACAGAATCAATCTTTTCTCTGATAGTATTTAAATCCTCTTCAAGTTTTCTAAAATCTTTATCCATTTTACAATCGTTCTGATGTTAAGAATGAGTTTTCATCCAAAGACGGAAAAGGTTTGAAATTCAGTTTATGTTTTACTCCACTATTGTAAAGAGTTTCAGCTCTGTATGCTATCATTGCAGCATTATCACCGCAAAATTGCAATGATGGAATTACAATTTTTTTATTGTAAGAATCAGCAAGTTTGGTAGCTTCCTCTTTCAAGAGACTATTTGCTGCAACTCCGCCAACTACAGAAATAGAATTAACTTCAAATTGTTTTAATGCTGATTCAAGCTTAAAAATCAAAGCTTTTATGACAGCTTTCTGAAAAGATGCAGCGATATCAGAAATATGTTGCTGATCAAGTTTTTCAAGTCCTCCCTGATTTTGAACATATCTCAGTACTGAAGTCTTTAACCCGCTGAATGAAAAATTAAAAGAATTTTTTAAATCTGAGACAGGGAATTTGATTCTATTTTCATCTCCGGTTTTTGCTGCGTTTTGAATTTTAGGTCCGCCAGGATATCCTAATCCAAGTAATTTAGAGATTTTATCAAAAGCTTCACCTGCTGCATCATCAATAGTTGTCCCTAATTTTATAAGTTCACCATAACTTTTAACAAGAATTAAAAGTGTATGCCCTCCGGATACAACTAAACATAAAAAAGGAAATTCTGGTTTTTCAGGCATAAGAAAACCAGAGAAAATATGTCCTTCAATATGATTAACTGCAATGAAATCTTTGTTCAAACTCAAAGCAAGACCTTTTGCATAAGTAAGTCCAACCAGTAATGCACCTATTAAACCGGGTCCAGCAGTTGCACTAACCAAGTCTAATTCTTCAAGATTTATTTGAGAAATCTTTAAAGCATCTTTC
Source organism: uncultured Ignavibacterium sp. (assembly GCA_937942875.1). GTDB lineage: Bacteria > Bacteroidota > Ignavibacteria > Ignavibacteriales > Ignavibacteriaceae > Ignavibacterium. The sequence continues at coordinate 12,461 of CALEBT010000064.1, forward strand.
AATAATGGATTTATAATCTGCAGATGAGCTCTACTTGAAAGTTCTGGTACAACTCCTCCATACTTTTTATGAAAATCTTGTGAAGAAACAAGATTGGCTGTAAGTTCTCCATTTTTTATGATGGCAACGGACGTTTCGTCACACGAAGTTTCAATACCTAAGGTTATCATTCGATATTATCTTTTTCCAAATGTTAAAAAGCTTTTAACTATGTGACGAGCTATGCTGGGATTCTCTTTTAATCTTCTGATTGAATAAGCATACCACTCTTTACCGAACGGGACATAGATTCTGATTTTATATCCATCTGTATTTATCTTATCACGTAAGTCTTCGCGAACTCCCAATAACATTTGAAATTCAAATTTTTCTTTAGGAATATTTAATTCTTTTATCAGTTTGTAAGATTCATCAATCAGATATTTATCGTGAGTTGCAATTCCAACGTAATTACCATCTAAAAACATTTGTTTCAGAATCTTGATAAAATTATTACGAATAGCTTGTTTATCCTTAATTGCTATTGTTGGCGGCTCGACATAAATACCTTTGCACAAACGATAATTAGTTCCTAATTTATTTAGGATTATTACATCATCCAGTGACCTTTTAAGATACGCCTGAATAACAACGCCGACATTTTTGTATTCCTGAAATACTCTTTTATAGACATCAAAAGTTTTATCAGTAGTCGAAGAATCTTCCATATCTATTCGAACAAAGCTCTCAATTTCTTTAGCTTTTGAAACAATCTCTTTAATTTGTTCGTATGCAAGTTCAGTATCGATATTCAATCCCATTTGAGTTGGTTTGATTGAGAGATTTGCCATTAGTTTGTGTTTATAGATTGAGTCTAATACTTCAATAGCTTCGTTTTTGTATTTAATAGCTTCTTCAGGAGTCTGTATTGATTCACCCAAAACATCAAGAGTTGCATATATTCCTTTCGAGTTGAGTTGTTTAACTGTTTTAATTCCGTCTTCAAGAGTATCACCGGCAATGTATTTACTTGAGAAAATACTAACAACTGATTTGGGCATCAGAGTTACTGTCTTAACTATGGCTTGATTAATTAGACTCACAAAAACTCCACAAATTTTGTTTCAAATTTACGTATTGGCATCAATCATTAAAAATACTATAAGAAATGCTATCAGTTATATGGAATGTAAGTAAGAGAAAAGTGAAATGAAGTTTACTTAATTTTTTTAACCTTCGTAATCAAGGATTAAGGATTTCGTATGTCCACAACTACATACAAATTTAATTTCCCGAATATTATTGTTTTCATCTTTATTCAAAATAATCTTAACATTGTCCAATGTATCTTCTTCAAATGAGACCTGAACTTTTCCAAGAACTTTTATCTGATCACCTTTAATTACTTTCTTTTTGCTATTTAAGATATTTGAATTCAGTATTTCAAATTTCATTTCGTCCATAAAAAACCTTTAAAATAACTTATTAATTTGAGTTGCTATTGAATCCAGAGGCAAAACTGCATCTGCCAGATTATTGTCAACCAGAGCTTTTGGCATTCCAAATACAACACAGCTATCTTCGTCCTGAGCTACTGAGTAACCACCAAGCTGTTTTAATCTTTTTACTGCTTCAAATCCATCTTTTCCCATTCCGGTCATTATTATTGCAAAAACGTGTTTACCGAAATAATCAATTAATGAATTTAAAGTAACATCCACACAAGGTTTATATAGCGAGTCAGCCGGATGATCAGTAATTTTAATTAGGAATGCACCGGAATTTTTTTCAGCAATCATATGCTTTCCGCCCGGTCCTATATATATCTGCGAAGGGACAATATGTTCTTTATCTTCAGCTTCTTTTACAGCAATAGGACTCATTTTATCAAGTCTATCTGCAAGAGATCGGGTAAACATTGCAGGCATATGCTGCACAATAAAAATAGGAACAGGTATATTTTTATTTAATTCCGGAATAACTTTTTGAAGGGATAAGGGTCCACCGGTCGATATACCAATCATAACTGCTTTGATTTCAAAAGGCGGTCTGACAAAATTGCCAGAAGTTTGAACAACTTTTTTCTGGCTTGGGTCTGATAAGCGATTATTTATTCTGCTTAAACGAAAAGCAAGCGACCTTTGATTATGAATGCTTTTTATCTTAGCAATTAGTTCTTTCTGAATATTAACTAAACCAGAATTAAGATTAACTACATCTTTAGTTAAAAAGTCAACAGCTCCAAGTGAAAGAGCTTTTAAGGTAGTTTCAGTTCCTTCAGCAGTGAGTGAGCTTAACATAATTACAGGAGTTGGACACTCATCCATTATTTTCTTTAAGGTTTCCAAGCCATTCATCACAGGCATTTCAACATCCAAAGTCACCAAATCAGGTTTTAACTTTAGAACTAATTCAAATCCTTCCAGTCCATTTCGAGCAGTACCGACTATTTCAATTTCACCACTGCTCTCTAAAATGTATGAAATCGACTTTCTCATAAAAGCCGAATCATCAATTACCAAAACTCTTATTTTTCTAATCATATCAAGAAAGATTAATTATTTCCGCAACATCCAAAATTAAGATTATTGATCCATCACCTAAAATTGATGAACCTGCTATACCGGGAATTTTTCCTATTAAGTTTCCTAGTGACTTGATAACTATTTCCTTTTGACCGACTAAACCGTCAACCTCTAAGCCAATTTGCTTCTCTGCTAATCCAACTATAACAACATATTGATAGTCACCATCGTTCTTTTTACCATTATTTTTAAGAACTTTTTCTCTGAGAGAAACTATTGGAATAACCTTATCTCTCAATTTGATATTCGGCCTCTGATTAACATAATATATATTATTCTTATGAACTTTAATTACTTCTATAACCAGACTCAATGGTATTACAAATTGTTCTTTCTGAACTTTCACTACAAGCCCACTTATGATTGCCAATGTTAAAGGTAATCTGATTGAAATTTTTGTACCTACTTTTGGAACCGAATCAATCTCAATTGTTCCTCTTAACTTAGTAACATTAGTTTTTACAACATCCATTCCCACACCACGGCCAGAAATGTTCGTAACAACTTCTGCAGTCGAAAATCCAGGTAAGAAAATAAGATTAAATATTTCTTGTTTAGTTAGTTCAATAGCTTTTTCTTTTGTTATTAATCCTTTGCTTACAGCCTTATTCTTTATTATATCAGGATCAATTCCTTTTCCATCATCTTCAATTGTAATAATTATTGTATTTCCTTCCTGCTTGGCGGATAATTTTATTGTTCCTGCAGGCTTTTTACCATTCGCAATTCTTACTTCTTCTTTTTCTATTCCGTGGTCAACACTATTCCTGATTAAATGAACAAGCGGATCGTTAATTTCTTCAATAAGAGTTTTATCTAATTCAGTTTCTTCACCTTCAATAATAAGATTGATTTTTTTGCCGGCAATTTTTGATAAATCACGAACCAAACGAGGATATTTGTTGAATACTTTACCAATTTTAACCATTCTTGTTTTCATTACAAGCTGCTGTAATTCATTGGTCATCATATCAATTAATTTTGTAGTCTCAGCAAGTTCACGAGCTAATTTGGTTCCCTCATATTCAACTGAAACTTCCATATTTATTTGAGCAAGACGATTTCTTCCCAGTACTAGTTCAGATACATTATTCAATAAATCATCTAATCTCTCAACATCAACTCTTATTGTATTATCGGTCTTTTTTAACTCAGTCTGTTTCAACGCCTGCTCTTTTTTATTTTCGCTCTCAGAGCTATTAGCCGACTCAGCTTTTATTTCAACTTGTTTTAATAAATCTGACGTGGATTCTATAATTTCAGTTTTTTCTTCTGATCGAGCTTTTATATCTGATTCTTTTTCTTCAACTTTCTGAACCTGACCAAGTGATTTGTAAAGCTCGGTTAACTTCTGAACCATTTCCTCAGTTTCAACTTCTTCATTTTTCTCATTTTCTATTTTAAAGACCAGCTCTTTTATCTTATCAAAACCCTGAAGGATATAATCCATTATTTCAGGAGTTAATTTTGTTTCCTTCTTCCGGATTTTATTCAGGATATCTTCACATCTATGAGTTATGGTTGTTAATTTATTCAGATTTAAAAAACTTGAGGTACCTTTAATTGTATGGAAAGAACGAAAAACTTTATTTATTAATTCCTCTTCATCCGGATTATGTTCAAGTTCTATTAAATCAACATCAAGTGAATCAATTATCTCTTTTGTTTCAACTATAAAGCTATCAACGATCTCTTTCATTTCCGGATCGTTGAGCATTGCGGTTAATTCTTCAGTATTCATTTTTTCAAAAATAATTTATCTATTTCGTCCTGTGAAGTTGATGAATTATTTGTTGATACTAAATGATCAATTTCTTTCTGATACTGAGAAGTATCCTGATATCTGGCATTTTCATTAAATATATTTTTATCTGTGTATTTGCTCATTTGTGAAATATTTGTGTCCTCCAAATCCTGGAACAAAGAACCTAATCTTTTTTGCACTGATTGTATCAGGTAATTTACTGCAGCTAATTGCTGTGAAGTTATATCCTGAACTTGTAAAGAAAGGGTAACATTATTAGCATGCTGAGTAATATTATCTAAGGACAAATTTATTAAATTTAATTTTTCTTTAGCCTCATCATTAAGGTATCCATTTAGAGATGAAACGAGATTATCAATATTAAGTTTTGCAGAATTTATTTCCATCAAAATTTTATCAACTGTATCCAGTATCTCTGTTGTAGCCATTTCGGTAGCGCTTGTTACACTATCTATCTGATTAGTTGCCGAAGGGATTTTATTAGTTGTTTCAGTTATAGATTGGTTGATATTCTCCAATAAAGGGATAGTGTTTCTCATAAAATCTATGAGTTTTTGAATTATCGGGATTAATTTTTCCGAGTATAGAAAAATTGTTTTTAAGTCATCTAATTTTTCAAATAATTTATTCATTACAGATGCATCGTTTTTCATTTAACTCTCCAGGTTTTTTGAGTTTAAAATTTGATCTATTTTTTCTTTTAATACTGCAGGTGTAAAAGGTTTCAGGATATAATTATTTACACCACTTTTCAGAGCTTCAATTATATCTTCCTTTAATCCCCTTGTTGTTACCATAAGTATTGCAAGATGATTAAATCTTTCACTTGCTCTTATTGCTTTTACAAGTTCAAGTCCTGTCATTTCGGGCATATTCCAATCTGTAATAACAAAATTTATATCAGGATGCTCTTCGAGTTTTAGTAAAGCATCATTACCATCCGTTGCTTCGACATAACTTTTGAAGTTAAGTGAAGACAAAGAATTGATAACAATCCTTCTCATTGTTACTGAATCGTCAACCACTAGAAACTTTAAATTCATTGATCCATCTCCTTTTAACATAAATATTTTTCAATTTCTTTGATAATGTTGTTTTGATCAAATGGTTTAATTATATAAGAATTGGCACCCAATTGTATAGCTCTCTCTATGTCTTCAGAATCTGACAAATTAGACATCACTATTATTGGTGTATTTTGATAAGTCTCATTTGATCTTATTCTTGCTATTAAATTAAAGCCATCAATATTTGGCATATTCAAATCTGTAATAACAAGGTCTATTTTATCATTTGGCAATAACTCCAATGCTTCCATTCCATCTCCTGCTGAGATAATATCATAACCTTTTATTTTAAGAGCAATGCTTATAAACTTTCTAATTGTTGGAGAGTCATCTACAACTAATATTTTTTGTTTCACGGGGTTACTCCTTTTTATAACCTACAGTCTTTGGAAAACTTACTACAGAAAATGCTTTACTGATTCCGTGCAGAGTTTCAGAAAATCCAATAAATAAATATCCTCCCTTGTTCAATGACTTATATAATTGATTCACAACTTTAATTTTAGAATTATTATCAAAGTAGATTAGTACATTAGCACAAAAGATTATGTCAAAATTGTTCATAAAAAACATATCACTATTATCAAACAAATTGGCATTTTTAAAGGTTGCCATAGTTTTAATATCCATATTCAGTTCATACATTCCGTCAATCTGCTTGAAATATCTCTTTAAATATTGCACAGGCATATTTCTAATGGCATAATCACCATAAATTCCGCGAACTGCTGTATCCAATACAGTTTGATTTATATCAGTTCCAACTATTTCAAATGTTACTTCGGGAAATCTTGGCTTAATAAATTCATTGATCATTATAGCAGCAGAATAAGCTTCCTCTCCGGAGGAGCAAGCAGCACTCCATATCCTGATCTTTTGCTTTCCAACCTTCTGATTATTCTGTATAATTTCAGGAATAACATTCTGAACCATTGCATCAAGTTGACCTGTATTTCGGAAAAAGAAAGTTTCATTTATAGTAATAGCATCATAAAAGTATCTCATCTCCCCTTTATTGTTTAACCCAGTCGAAATGAGTTTGAAATATTCTTCATAAGAACTAATCTTTAGATAAACAATTCTTTTTAATAATCTGCTTTCTAATAGATACTTTTTATTATCCTGGAAGTAAATTCCGGTTTTTTCATAAATGAACTTCCGCCATTGTTCAAACTGCTGGAAGGTCATTTCGGGAATTTTACTAGCAGTTGAAGGTTGAATTGGACGATACTGATTTACTGAATAATTAAAATCCATATTTACCACAACTTATTAAAACTGAAGTTTTTAATGTTAAGAATTTCGATGGCTCTTTGCCTTATCATCTCATTTTCATCCTCAGTCATCTTGACAAGAAAATCTATAGCTGCCTGATGATTTATGGTTTCAAGTATCTCTATTAATCTGAGTTTTATCCAAAAATTTGCATTAAGGAATTCTTCATCCAACATTATTAAAGCAGTATCAACATCTAACTTAAATAACAATTCGACCGAATATAATCTTACCATCTCCTCATTATGTGTCAAACATCTTGAAACCGAATCAATTAGTTTGTGCATTAAAAATTTATTTAATGAGATTAAAGACTCTGAATTGTTTTCTAATAATCTATTCAGAAGAGATAACAAATGAGAAAGATTTTCGGGATTGGATAAGATAATTTTTGGCATTATTTCAATCAAATCTGAAATTTGCAGTAATACTTTATCATAAATTATAGAATCAATTTCTTCATCTAATCCATAGTGTCTCAGCATCTCATAAATAAGTTCAGGATCATTATATGGTGATAAGAATTTGATTGCAATTTTTATATACTCAATCTCTCTTTGATTCAATAAAATCAACAAAGCCCTTTTTATCTTTTCATCATAAGGTAAATCAAAACCATATTTTAATTGCAGTTTATGAATTGACTCTAAAATAGGCTGAACAAAAGATTCATCAGCATTTTGAAGTTCTCCAATCAGGAAAAAGAAAGATTCTTCGTTACCTATATTACCAAGACTTTCCAACACATTATACTTTACTAACATATCTGGATCATTATAACATTCTTTGATAAACTGAAAAGCCTCTTTAGTACCTATCTTACCAAGTGCCTCGATAACATAAGGTTTGAAGATTTCTTTCTGCTTATAAAGTTGCTTTAAGTCGTTAATTGCATTTTCTGTTTTGTTATTTCCAAATCCTTCAATGCAGGAAATAATGATGTTATCATTTTTAGTCTTATTGAATATATCAAATAATGCATCTACAACTTTTTGATCTTTAATCATTGCAAGAATATCAGCAGCAAATTTAATATTGAAGTCGTTATCGCTTTTCTGAATGAAGTTAATCAGAGCATCTATTGACAATTTATCATATTGAGTTAAAATTTCACCAGAGAGATTTCTCAGTGTAATATCTTTAGAAGAGATATAATTAACTATACAGGATGGTAAACATTCAAATCGATTTGAGATAAAAAACTGAGTAATCAGATTTCTAAAACCTTTATTCTCGATTTGTAATGTTGAACATAGTTCACAAATAAGTTCTGAATCAGTTGAAGTTTCATTCAAATTATCAAGAAAAGTTCCGAGTTGATCGGTATCCTCTTCGGCTACTATTTTTTTTAATATTTGATTAGTTATTTCCATTTTGCATCAATTTTTAATTTTTAGGGGCAACCTTAATGCCACAAATATCCTCCTAAAATCAATCTGAATGATAATTTTTAAATTACTGACTGATTGATTTTATACATCTGCTTAATATTATACACTTAACTATTGTGCCCATTATTTCCAGTATGATAGACTAAATGACCTCTTGATTCATTCTTATCAATTTTGTAAGCAGCAACAACATTTTTAAGATCATCAGTAAGTCTGTTCAAATTTTCAGCAGCTTTAACAATCTGTTGAATTCCCTGAGCACTTTCATTTGTTACATTAAGAATTGTCTCTATATTCTTACTTATTTCTTCTGCGGTTGCTGACTGTTGTTCACTTGCAGCAGCTACTTGAGAAATTAGTTGCGAAACAACTTCTGTTTCATTAATTATATTTTTTAACGATTTGCCGGCAAATTCAGCTTTCTGTTTTCCTTTCAAAGCTTCCTGCTTACCTGATTGCATCTCATTAACTGCTTTTTCAGTTTCTGTCTGAATTAACTTAATCTTGCCAGCGATTTCTTTAGTAGCTTTGGAAGTTCTTTCAGCAAGTTTTCTTACTTCATCAGCAACAACTGCAAAACCTCTTCCCTGCTCTCCTGCGCGAGCTGCTTCAATTGCAGCGTTAAGAGCCAGAAGATTTGTTTGATCAGCAATATCATTAATTACCTGAATAATTTCGCCAATCTGAGTGCTATTTTGGCCAAGTTTCTCAACAGTACTTGCTCCGGCAGTGACAATCTCTGCAATGCGATTAATTCCCTCAATTGTTTCAGAGACTATTTCACCACCTTCTTTAGCAACAACTCCAGCTTTATTTGATGCCTCTGATGCAGTAATCGTGTTTTTCGCAGTTTCCAAAATAGTTTTCGTCATTTCCTCTACTGCTGCTGAAACTTCATTGATTTGCATAGATTGTTCCTGCACACCTGCAGCCATTTGCTCTGTACTTGACAATATCTGGTTTGCAACCAAAGATGTTGAATCTACAGAATTACTTATTTGAATGGTAATGCCTTTTAATGAATCTATTACTTTATTAATAGAATTAGCTAACTTTTGATGATCACCATTATATTTCTTATTAATTTTTTCAGTTAAATCTCCTTTGGCAATTCTATCCAGTATTCTCATTGAATCTGATATTGGCAGATACATCTCATCAATACTCTTGTTAAAGCCGAGTAAGACATCTTTGTAAGCTCCAGAAACTAAATCTGTTTTTGCTCTTTGACTTAACTGACCTTCTTCAAGATATTTATTGAGTTTATTACTTTCTTCAATAAGATTATTAAGATTAAAGATAATTTTTTCAAAACTTTGAGAAAGTTTATCGTTTTCTGATAATCTACTAACAGTCAGATTCAAATCGCCCTGACTAACTCTATCAGCAATTTCAATTTTTTCTCTGATGGAATCTCTCAAACGGCTTAAAGATTTTGAAATCTGACCGATTTCATCGTTTGTGTTTAATTCAAGATTTTCTTCGAAATCACCTAATGAGAATTTCTCTATTTGATTCAACACTTTTGCAACAGGTTTGATAAGAGTAGGAATGATTTTGAAAAAAGTAAATAAGAATGCTAAACTACCCAAAACCATAAAACCAATTACTAAAATAATCGTGCTTTCTAAAATGCTTTCACTATTACTATAAATGGATGCCTTTTTTGCTTCGAGATATTGTTTTAAGGACTCTATTTCTTTATCTAACTTATTACCTACCTCTTCACCTGAAGTTGATGCAATAACTGAAGCCATATCGAAATCTTTTATTGCAGCAGCACTCAAAGTTCCATCTACTACAAGCGAATTGTATTCTTTAATAGTTTTTTGAATAGTTTGTAACTCTTCGGTCAATTCGCCATCCTCAAATAGACCTAATAGAACATTAAACTCAGCATCAAAATGTTTTCGATTTTCTATCACAACTTGTGCGTTTTCATTAAACTGATCCTGAAATTCGGGTATTGAGAACTTCATCAGTGCATTTTGTTGCGTAAGAAATGATTCATATAAATGATTTAATTTTTCAGCCGGCAGGAAATAATGGTCATTCAAATCCTTATTCAGGTTTGAAACTCTGATAAGATTAGCTAAACTGAAAATAATAGCAAAAGTTGCAACTGATGCTATCAGAAAAACTGATAATTGAATCTTATTACTGAAATTCAGATTCTTAAATCCAAAACGATTTAATATTTTCATTTTATCTCCGTTTACTTTAATAAATTATTTTAATTTGAAATGAAACGGAATTGAAGTTTTAACCTTCACATTTACTCCTTTGTTTTGTCCGGGTTTAAATTTTGCTTTTTTCAATACTGAAATAACTTCCTCATCACATCCGCCACCAATACCTTTAATAATTTTTACATCGGTTACACTTCCTTTTTCATCTACATACGCCATAGCATAAACTTTACCTTCTAAACCTGCTTTTTTGGCTATTTCCGGATATTTTACTTGTTTTATCAATTCAGCTATTCCATTAACAGGTTCGGGCATTACTTCAGCAAAAGCTAAATAACCATCCTCGGTTTCATCGCCGGATTGTGCCTGAATAAATGATGTTAATAATAGAATCAGAGATAATATTATAATTCTCATTTTATTTACTCCTTATTTTTTTTATTTATTATGAAGCCCTGGTAATTTTGCATAATGTATCACTTAATTATCGAACTTTTTTTAATTTTGTTTAGATTTTAATCCATAAAACGAAAGGTTTGTATTTGGGCGAAATTGTCTGGTATTCGATTCTTCGGTTAGGATTAACAATAATTCTATTATGGCTTACTTTCGACTATTGGGGAGAGAAATATTTCGCTTTAATAGCATTTTTATCAATTTTTTTCTTCGTGATTTATCCAGCAATTCGGGCTTATAAAATTTTCATCGAAAAAAATAAACAAGTCGTAGAAAACTCATTATGTACTACCTGCAGACATTTCGATCCATCTGCTGTATTGTGTATGAAATATGACAAACATCCTAATGAGAATTTTCTTCCGTGTGAAGGAAATGATTGGGAACCTAAAAGTTGATTATCATAAATAAAAAAGGGGCTGTCCAAAAAGTAATTTTGTAATCACGAACGAAGTGAAGTGATCTCATTTTTGAATTAAAAGATAAAGATTGCTTCACTCGAAGACTCGTTCGCAATGACTTTTTACCTCTTTTGGGACAGCCCCTAAATGACAAAAAACGATAGTTAAAATTATTCAGTGGATTTCATTTCTTCAGCAATATTAATTTCGGCACCAATTCCTTTAATTTGATAAATAGATACTGGACCTGTAACAGTTGAAGGGTCGAATTCTCTACCATTTTCTTCAGCAATATGCTCATAATATTTAATGGCTTCTTCCTGTGTTAATTCAATTTTGTAAACAGTTCCTTCAACTAAAGCATTTGAACCAATAGCTGAAACAGGAAATACAATATCCCCGTCTTTAACTTTTACTTTAATTTTACCATCACCATCACTCTTTAATTCCATCCAGCAGCCTGCTTTCTGGCAAACGTCAAGAACCGTTCCCTCTACCAAAACAGTTTTACCAACAAATGATTCAGGATCGTTTAAAATATCTGATATTTTGGTTTTTTCACTCAATGAAATTTCTTTGCCGAAATTTTCAACCTGAGCAAATAGTGAAAATGAAAAGATAAACAGGTAAAAGAACATTATTTTTTTCATAGATTACTCCTTAATTGTTAATAATCGACAGAAATTTAATAAAATTACACAATAATTTAAAGAATATTGCTGGCAATTTCAGCCAATTCAGACCGTTCCCCTTTTTCAAGATTTATATGTGCATAAAGTCTTTGTCCTTTAAATCTATCAATCAAATAAGATAAACCATTCGATTGTCCATCGAGATAAGGATGGTCAATTTGATAAACATCTCCTGTAAAAACTATTTTGGAACCTTCCCCGGCTCGGGTAATAATCGTTTTAATTTCGTGAGGAGTAAGATTTTGAGCTTCATCAACTATAAAAAATATTCGTTGAAGGCTTCTTCCTCTGATGTAAGATAATGGTTCAATAACCAATTTCTCTTCTTTAATAAGAGAATTTATAAGCTGATGATTTTTATCCGTTTCTGGGAACTGATCCTGAATGACTTTTAGATTATCCCAAAGTGGTTGCATATATGGTGCAAGTTTGCTTTCAACATCCCCCGGCAAAAAGCCAATATCTTTATTACTAAGTGGAACAATCGGTCTGGCTATGAAAATCTGTCTATACATTTTTCTGACAGACAAGGATGAAGCCAAAGCAAGAAGAGTCTTTCCCGTTCCGGCTTTACCTGTTAATGAAACAAGTTGAATATCAGGATTTATCAGAGCATCAACAGCAAAAGACTGCTCAGCGTTCCTCGGTGAAATTCCAAAAACGATATTTTTATCCACTTTTCGAAGAATTTCTTTATTCATATCAAGTTGAGCTAGAACTGAACGATATTGATTTCTTAGTATGAAATACTTATTTGGATAAATTTCCTCTGTGTATTTTTTTAAGAAACCATCAGCAGGGATTTCAAACGGAGGTTTGAAAAAATTTATCAGAAGATTGTCTTCAAAATTTTCTATAACCGCTTTACCTGAGTAAAGTTCTTCAATACTTTTAACTCTGTCTGTTGTATAATCCTCTGCAGGAATACCAAGTGCTTTGGCTTTTATTCGAAGATTTACATCTTTCGTTACAAGCACAACTTTAGATTTATTACCAAGTTTATTTTTATACTCAAGAGCAACACCAAGAATTCTATGATCAGGAGAATCATCTTTGAATATTTCTTTTATTTCTTGAGTCAATCCCCTTGAAATAGCAATTCTTAATTTGCCACGATTTTTTCCCATTGGTACTCCACCATTAAAAATAGCAGAGCCAGTCAAGGAATCTAAAGTTCTTGAGAATTCCCTTGCATTTAGATTTATAACCTGACTACCTTTTTTAAAGTTATCTAGCTCTTCTATTACAGTAAGTGGGATGATTACATCGTTTTCCTGAAACATATGAATTGAATCTGCGTCGTGAAGAATTACATTGGTATCTAAAATGAATGTCTTTGGTTTTTTCAATGGTGATTTTTTCTTTCTGACAGGCATTTTATTTATTGTTTTTCCTTTTCTGATAGATTTTAAGTGAAAATATTATTTCAAAAAAACAAATGCTACCTTATAATGTTAATTAAAAATGAATTTTAACTTATAAACTTTTTCAATTTAAAAACTCATTTTTACTTTCTCAGCAAGTAAACCAATTAATACAATTAATAGGACATAGGAGAAGTTGAATAATTCACATCAACTTCTCCATTAAAAAATCTATTTCATAATTAACATTTTGCGAACAGATTTAAATCCATTAACATCTATTGAATAGAAATAAACTCCACTTGACAATCCTGAAGCATTCATCTCAATCTGGTATCTTCCGGCATTCTGAAATTGGTTTATTAAAGTACTTACTTTTTCACCAAGAGAATTAAATACTGAAATATTCACAATTCCGTCTTCAGCTAATGAATATTTAATCATAGTAGAAGGATTAAATGGATTCGGATAATTTTGTTCAAGTGAATATTCAAGAACAGGATTAACATCAATTTCAATTTCCTTTGAAAACTCAAAATTTCCATTATAATCAATCTGCTTTAAGCGGTATTTATATTTACCCGCTTTTACATCAGCATCTGTAAAGTGATAAATTGTCTGTTCAAGAGTTGTTCCTTTTCCAGCGACAAAACCTGCTGTCTCATATTCACCGCCATTTGATCTTTGAATTTCAAAGCCCATATTATTTTTTTCAGAAGCAGTGCTCCAAATTAGTTCCACTCCATTTTCATCAGCTTTTCCAATAAAGGATGTTAATTCAACAGGGATTATGTAATACAAAATTACATCATCAATATACCAGTAATCAATATTGAAAGAATTACCATTAAAGAAAAATGCAAGCCGCATAGGCGATGAAGTTGCAGTAAATAAATTAGTAACTAAAGCTGGTCCGACATTTCCGGTAGGATTTGGAACCTGCCAGAGAGTAGTATAATTCGCTCCGTTATCATAAGTAACGGCAATTCCTATTACACCACTTGGATTAGCATACCAATCTAAATAATGTTTGAATTCCAAAGTTAACTCTTGATTGATGGGAACGTTTATCGGAACTGACTTCAGATAAGATTGTCCATTAAACTGTGGAGTCCAACTTAGTCTTAATTCTGGTGCTGCTGCACCTGTTGCATTGTTAGTATTTTGTACTGACCAGTTGGTCAATCCTAATGGTCCAGAAGGAGTCCAATTATTTATGTTTTGAAAAGGTTCCAGAAATACAGTACCGGGATTTAATTCTGTTCTGAAAGACCACAAAGAGGCTGGAGCAGAGCAAGTATCATTTTTACTTACTACCCTCCAACTATAAATTTTATTGTAATCAAGAGTTGAGGGAATATTTATTGAGCTGATAGGTACACCATTATAAATCTGATTCAGATTTGACCCTTCACCAAACCAAACCTCAACCTGAGTAATTCCTGTTCCATTAGTCCAGGTTAACTGCGGAGTATTTACAGGAATACTATTGCTTCCATCAGCGGGAAAAGGATTAGAAGCAGATTGTGCAGGACAAGGAGGTCCTAGTAAAACTTCTGTAATCCAGGCTTGATAAACTCCTGTTCTGTCATCCATCCAAAAAGGATATGCTTTTCCGCCGCCACCTGTAATGCCAATGTAGTCACCCTGATAACCATTTGCTAATCCTGATATTGGTTTTGGTTTGAAATTTTTATCACTCACTCTGAAATTAACAAAAGTTTCTGCAGCATCATAAGATACTGCCATATAAACACCACTGCTATCATTAGTAGTTTCTCTGTTATCATAAAAAACTACATAAACATTACCATTCGATTGGTCAACAGCACACCAGGGATAATACTGGTCTTTGCCATTATTCAGCGGGTCATCATTTACTCTTTTAGCAGAGCTCCAGGTTGTTCCACCATCTGTGGAGCGAATCATAACTATATCAGGATCTGACCCTGCAGGAGCAACTGTTTTTTGAGGCCAGGTAATATAAATATATCCGTTTGTTGGACCACCACTTCTATCAACTGCCATTGATGGAAATGAAGCCACTCTTATCGAGGTTGGTTTAATATTTCCTCTAATTCCAAAATTAATGTTTCCATTTGGAGTTAAAGCACCATATATTCTTGACTTTGTCCAGGTTACGCCACCATCAGTTGATTTTGCAAAACCAATTGCATCTTCTCCACTCGGCCAGTTATCATAAATCGCAAAAGCCACATAAACTTCACCGTTAGGACCGGTTTGAACATTAACACCCTGAGCGTGGCTGCCGGGAGACAATGATGAAGACAAATTTATTGATGAACTCCAAGTTTCGCCAAAATTTGTTGAATATCTTATTACTGCCTGATTATTGTTGGCTCCACCAAAATCTGTCCAGGTTGAATAAAGTCTGTTCTCAAAAGGACTTCCTACTTTCTTATCTATTCCTAAGTGATTTTTATCTGCTAAAGTGCCCGGATTTGGGGCGACGGTATAAGTCGTCCAATTCACTCCATTATTTGTTGACCTTGCGATACTTTGTCCATCAGAGTTATTTATGAATCCAATATAAAAATTTCCATTAGTTCCAATCACATTAGCAGGATCACCAGAATTTGAAAAAGATGGCTGATCAGTTCCAGACCACGTAGTCCCTCCGTTAACTGTCCAATAAACACCTGTTCCATATAAAGTTGTAACAGGCCAGTTTGTAGTATTTGCACCCGCAAATAGAATATTATTGTTAGTTGGATGAATATCTATTGATAATTCTGACTGGGTAGTATTTGTTGTTGGTTTTATTCTGTAATTTGGGTAAACAACAACATCAAGACCATTGATATTGAAAGTTTTAATTACGGGTTCAGCAGGTATATACCTATAGTTAGAAAACTCGATACCAGTTGTTCCCTTTGGATCAATTTCTACTTTTGACCAGATCTTACTATGTTCCGGTAAAATATCCTGGGTAAATGCAATTTTTGAAAATCCTAAAAGCAGGATAATACAAAATGTTGAGAATGAATGTTTTTTCATCGATATTCCTTTATATTTTTTAATGTGATAAGATTCTGACTGGATAAAAAAATTATTGAAATGGCAAAGCTATTTTTCTTTATTTATTTCGACGTTCTTAATTTCTTATCGTAAACATAAGGAAAAAAAATAATAAATTGTAATAAAAATTTATTAAAATTTTAATGGCCGAAATCGTCATAATTCTAATCACACTAATTGTCTTTTCCAATATTCTTTTATTAAAAGCCTATATAAAGATTAAAAAAGATACAAAAGCAAATTTCAATGACTTGAAAATCTCTGTAATAATTCCATTCAAAAACGAAGAAAATAATTTAGATTCATTATTAAAAAGTCTTTCTTCAGTTGATTATTCTGCTAATAACTTCGAGGTAATTTTTGTGGATGATAATTCCACTGACAACAGTGCAAAACTTATTGAAAATTTTTTATTAAACAATTTGAAGTTAATTAACTCCTCAAGTAAAAATCTTCCCGGAAAGAAGGGTGCTTTAGAAATTGGGATTCAACAAGCTAAATATGATATCATCGCAATAACTGACGCAGACTGTATTGTCGAAAAAGATTGGCTCAAAAGTATTTCAACTAAAATATCACAGGGATACGATTTAGTTTTCGGATATTCTCCCCTATTCAAAGAAAAACCTCTTATTAGTAAAATATCTTCTTATGAAAACCTAAAGAATTTTATTTTATATTTCTCTTCAGTAGAACTTGGTTTTCCTTTTGGAGCAACGGCACGAAGTTTAGCATTTAGGAAATCATCTTATTTAGAAGTTAATGGATATAAAAATACAACCGAAACCTTAAGCGGAGATGATGACTTACTTATAAGAGAATTTATCAAGAGAAACTTTAATATAGGTTACTTTCTTAACAAGGATTCTTTTGTTTATTCTTACCCATCTGATAGCTTTAAGGATTATTTATTAAGAAAAAGCAGACACGTAAAAACATCTCATCATTATTTAATAAAACATAAAATTATTCTGACAACTTGGTATGCAGCAAATTTTTTATCCTTTTTCAGTTTCTTCATTTTTCCGATTTCATTTTTTTTCATTGTGCCTTCTGCAATAAAAATAATTTTAGATTTATTTCTGCTATCTTTATTCAAGAATAAGATTAAACACGATTTTAATTGTTTTGAAATAATTTTTCTAGAATTTATTTATCAACTTCTTATACCGATAAATTTTATTTCATCACTGGTATTAAAAGATAAATGGCTCAAATCATAAAGTTTTAATTAGAATTCATTTTTAATACTTTTGGATTATTAAACTTAAAGATTATAAATTCAGCGGTAGATTTTGTGTACAACTTACTCGTTCAAAAAGCAATTGAAGCCAAACAAAATGCTTATGCACCATACTCAAATTTCAGAGTTGGTTCTGCATTATTAACAGAAGATGACCAGATAATTATCGGATGCAATGTAGAAGTAAGTTCTTATAGTTTGACTATCTGTGCAGAAAGAAATGCTATATTCAAAGCATATTCAGATGGAATCAGAAAATTTAAAGCAATCGCGATTGCTGCAGACACACAAAACTATATTTCACCTTGCGGTGCCTGCCGTCAAGTGATTTCTGATTTATGCGGAAACATTGATGTAATTCTTATCAATGGAAATAATGAATATCAGATAATCAAAGCAAATGAATTACTTCCTTTTGCCTTCAGTGATAAAGAACTAAATAACAGGAAACAAACTTAATGGAACCTCACG
>CALEBT010000065.1 GCA_937942875.1 uncultured Ignavibacterium sp.
AATAATTTTTGGAGAATTAAAATGGGAATGGAATTAATAGATCAAATTAAAGAAAATGCAAAATCGAAAAACAAAACCATTATACTACCTGAATCTCACGATGAGCGAGTATTAAAAGCTGCTGAAATTCTTTCAAAAGAAAAAATTGCAAAAATTATTACTCTTGGAAATCCGGATAAAGTCTTACAAGATGCTAAAAATGCTGGGGTCAATCTCGATGGAGTTGAAATAATTGATCATTTGACTCATCCAAAATTTGATGAATTTTCTGAAATTTATTTTCAACTTCGCCAGAAAAAAGGAATGACGAAAGAACAAGCAACTGAAACAATGAAAAGAGATTTATTCTTTGCTGCTATGATGCTGCGTGAGGGACTTGTTGATGGCTCTGTGGCTGGCTCTTTTGCTTCTACTGCTGATGTTATGAAAGCAGGAATTCAGATCGTTGGAATGCCCGAAGGTATTTCAATAGTTTCAAGTTTCTTTTTAATGATTTTTCCTGACAAGAATTATAGTTTTGCTGATTGTGCAGTTGTTCCAAATCCGACTGACGAACAACTTGCAGATATTGCAATTTCAACTGCTGATAATCATAAAAAACTAACAGGTGAAGAACCTTTAATTGCTATGCTGTCTTTTTCAACTAAAGGTAGTGCAAAACACGAATTGGCTGATAAAGTTATTTCTGCAACAAATATTGTAAGAACAAAACGTCCTGATTTAATGGTTGATGGTGAATTACAATTTGACGCTGCAATAATTGAATCAATTGGCAAAAAGAAAGCGCCCGATAGTAAAGTTGCAGGGAAGGCAAATGTTTTAATCTTCCCTGATTTGAATGCTGGAAATATTGGCTATAAAATTGCTCAAAGACTTGGCGGAGCTGAAGCAGTCGGTCCAATGGTTCAAGGTCTTAATAAACCTTTCTTTGATTTAAGTCGTGGCTGTAGTGTTGATGATATAGTAAATACAACTGCTATAAATGTTTTGATGGGTGAGCAACTTTGAGGAAATTGAAAGCGGATGATACTGATTATACATATTTTCGCTGATAAAATATTCTCACGCATAGACGCTATGAGGCAATATTCTCTTCGCGACTCTGCGTTTTCGCGAGAGATAAAAAAATCAGTGATAATCAGCTAAATCTGTGTTATCAGCGTTCTATTTTTTTCTTCATATTTTAAATTTGTCGGATTATTATGGATTGGCAAAAACTTCTATGCGATGAGCAATTCAGCTATGATGATAATGACACCAAATCTTCCTTAGATGGACGAAGTCAGTTTCAAAAAGATTTTGATAGAATTGTATTCTCGCCTGCATTCAGAAGACTTCAGGACAAAACACAGGTTTTCCCTCTACCTGAAAGTGATTTCGTCCATACAAGATTAACGCACAGTCTTGAAGTTGCTGTAGTCGGCCGGTCTTTGGGCAATCTTGTTGGAGAAGTAATTTTACAAAGACATCCAAACCTCAAAGATAATTTTTCAAAATTTCATTTCGGTGAAATAATTGCAGCTGCTTGCCTTGCACACGACATTGGTAATCCACCATTTGGACATTCTGGTGAGGATGCAATCTCTGAGTACTTCAGAAATGGTAACGGAAGAAATTTTGTTGAAAATATTTCAAATCAAAAGAGCAAAAATGATTTAAGAAACTTCGAAGGAAATGCGCAGGGATTCAGAATAATTACAAAACTTCAAAATCCAAAAGTTAGTGGTGGATTAAAATTAACCTACGCTACCTTAGCGGCACTATCAAAATATCCAAAAGAATCTTTAATCAACGAAAAGGTCTCGCTGTCTGAAACTAATATTTACAAAAAGTTTGGTTTCTTTCAGAGTGAAAAAGAATATTTTGCAAAAATTGCAGATAAAGTTGGACTAATTAGATTATCTGAAAAAGAATTTTTCTGGAACAGACATCCTCTTTCATTTTTAGTCGAGGGTGCTGATGATATTTGCTATAGAATTATGGATCTTGAGGATGGATTTCGATTAGGATTTGTATCATTTAAAGAAACCGAAGAACTTCTTTTACCAATTATCAACTCAAAGTTACCTGATAATTATTTAGACAGAGATGAATTTGACAGAATCGGATTCCTTCGGGCTAAAGCGATAAATAATCTTATTAAAGAAATAGCTGAAATATTTTTAAGCAATGAAAATCTAATACTCGAAGGGAAATTTACCGAAGAATTGTATAATCTCTCTCCGTCAGCAAATTATCTGAAAGAAATCGAAAAACTGTCTGTAAAGAAAATTTATAGACACAAAGTCGTTACTGAAAGAGAAGCTGCTGGTTACGAAGTGTTAGCAGGATTACTTGATGTTTTTATCACTGCAATCAATTCGTGGCTTGATGGTGATACAAGGAACAAAAACAGAACTATTTTGAATCTTCTTCCCGGCAGAATAATCTCTTCAGCAGATTCTAAAACATCAGTTTCGGAAAGGCTACATTTGATTATTGATTTTGTATCTGGAATGACCGACTCATTTGCGGTTTCACTTTTTAGAAAAATAAAAGGGATTTCTCTACCTTCCGACAGAATGTCTGATTAAAAAAATCAACTATTCTCTTTAAAACTTTCCTTTTTCTTCGATAATTTATTGAACAAGTGTTCTATTTTTTAGAATTATCTGTAATAATGCAAAGTTTTAGAAATAAAAATAAATCTTTTGATCAAATCAGCCTTTTAGATAAAGAGACTTTTGATACACTTAACAGAATTAAAGTCTTATTTTGGGAATTTGACTGCATTTCCGATACATTATCTCTAAAAATAGATTTTTTCGACAAAACTAATCTTTCCCCCAAAAATCATATATCAACTAAATCTGATTTCATTAATTTATTTGAAGGTCAACAGAAAGCTGAAATAGAAAAACTATTTTCAGAATACACAAATAATGAAAGAAATAATCATAGACTAATAAGCAAAATTAAAATTTCATCTGGTGAAATTGTTAATGTCTTAAATGTTGGTTATTCAATTCTCGATCAGGGTAAAAAAAATATAAAAGGAATCTTGCTAAGAATTGATAGCATAAATGAAGGTATTGATAATATTGAAGCAATTAAAAGAATACTTAATCAGATTTCAATTTATACAGAGGAAGAATTTTGGATCGGAGACATTAATTTTAACTTCTTGTTTTTAAGTAAGTCTTACTCTAATATTTTTGAATATACCTCAGAAGAACTTATAAATACTCCAATCGAGAAAATTTTTACATCCGAATCAATTTATTATTTAAGACATAATATTGAAGAAGAATTAAAATATAGGCAGAGCCGTAGCTCCAATTCGGATAAAAATCTCGTACTAATTCTTAAAGGATATAAGAAAAACGGGAGACTAATCTGGACTGAGAACAGTTTGAATTTTATAAGAGATAGGGATGAAAAAATAATTGGGATATTAGGAATAACAAGAGATGTAACAAACAGAATTAAGACTGATCAGGTTAGAGAAGCATTATATAAGATATCTGAATATTCACATTTAACAGAGGACCTAAATGATTTTTTTGCTGAAATACACACCATAGTCAAAGCTATAATGCCGGCAAACAATTTCTGCATTTGTTTATATGATAATGTAAATAATAACTGCTATTATCCATACCAATCAGACATAAAACAACAAAAGATTATTCCCCAAAAATTTTCCAGAATATTATTAGACTACTTTGTTAGCAGTGAAAAAGGACTATTTCTTAATAGTGTTTCCATTGAAAAGCTGATTAATGAACAAAAAATCGGACCGCTTGATTTTATCCCTGTTAATCTGATTGGGATTCCATTGAAAGTTAAAAATGAAATAAAAGGTGTTATTTTAGTTTATGCCTATGATAAATCAGAAAACTTTAGTGAGGAAGATTTTGAGAATCTCAAGTTTGTGGCTGATCAAACTTCAATGGTTATTGAACGTAAAATAAACGAGACAGAAAAGTTAAAAATTAAAAGTTTGCTTGAGGCTGTCTCAAAAGCACAATCCATTTTGTTGACTAAAAGAGATGTGTATCTGGGAATTCAACTCGCTTTTGAACAAATTGGAAATATTATCAATGTAAGTCGGATATCCCTTTACGAAAACATAAATGATATTCCAAGTAATACAACATATTCAAAATTGATTGTTAATTGGACATCCAGAAATGAATTTCATAATGGCTCTATTGACAGAATTGATTTCACCCCAAATTTAAATAGATGGTTAAACGAATTTTATCTTGGTAATCATATAAAAGATAAAGTTAACTCACTCCCTTTGATAGAATATGAAATTATAAAACATACTAAAGCTAAATCAATTTTGTGTATTCCTATTTTCCTTACAAAAAAACTCTGGGGCTTTATAAAATTTGATGATTGTATAAACGAACGATTATGGTCTGAGCGGGAGATTTCGGTTCTGTCAGTTGTTGCTGCAAGTATTGGCGGAATATTTCAAAGAAAAATTGCGGAGGAAACTCTTAAAACAAGTGAAGAGAAATATCGAAATTTTATCAATAATAGTTTGGAAGGAATTTCGCTGGTTCAATTTACAGAACCAATTGATATAAATTTGTCTGTAGAAGAGCAAATTGATAAAATATACGAAACTGGTTTTATAGCAGAAGCAAACGATTCATTAGCTCATATGTATGGACTTTCCTCATCGCTTGACATTATCGGTGAAAGTTTATTGGAGATTCACGGAGGAGCAAATATCGAATCAAACAGAGATGCTTTCAGAAAATTTGTTACCAATGGTTATAAGGTTATGAATGTTGAAACCTTCGAGAAGAAAATAGATGGAACTGAAATTATTCTTCTCAATAATTCGATTGGAATAATTAGTAAAAATAAACTGAAAGCAATCTGGGGAAGCCAAATTGATATTACTGATCGAAAAAAATTCGAGTCTGAATTAAAAGCTGCTAAAGAAAAAGCCGAAGATGCAAATAGAATTAAATCTAATTTCCTTTCAAATATGAGTCATGAACTCAGAACTCCTTTGATTGGAATTTTAGGATACGCTGAAATTCTTATCGAAGAATTTAAAGATACTCCTCACGAGGAAATGGCTTCAATTATATTTCAAAGTGGAAATAGGTTATTAGAAACTTTGAATTCTATCCTTACAATTTCCAAAATTGAATCGGAAAAATTCGCAGTAAATTATTCTCAATTTGATTTACAAAATCTAATTAGGGAAGTAGTTGAATTATTTCATTCTGTTGCAATAAAGAAAAAAATTCAAATTATAACTAACTGCTCTCAGAGAAATATGATAATATACTCTGATAAAAAAATTATAAGAGAAATATTGAATAATCTTATCAATAACGCTATAAAATACACCCCGAGCGGTTCGGTTATAATTCAAGCAGATATTAATTTTGAACAAAATAAATTATTTTTGTCTGTGGAAGATACAGGAATTGGTATTCCTGAAGAAAAACTGGAAATAATATTTGAAGAATTTCGTCAAGCAAGCGAAGGGATGTCAAGAAGTTTTGAAGGAGTTGGACTCGGTTTAGCAATTTGTAAAAAATATGTTAAAATCCTAAATGGTAGTATATCTGTTAAAAGTAAAATAAATCAAGGTTCCACTTTTATAGTAGAAATTCCCTTGAATAAAAAAGATTAAATTTATTAGGTGATTTATGACAAACCAATCAAATTCAGAAGTAAAAAAGCGATCATTATTAGTAGTGGAAGATGATGATATTAATCTTTCAGTTATTATTGCATTTTTATCTAAAGAATATGATATTGATTCTGCAACAAGTGGATTGGAAGCGATCGAAAAGGCAAATGCAAAAAAGTATGATGCAATTTTGATGGACATAAACCTTGGCAGTGGGATTACTGGGATTGAAGTTACTAAAGAATTGCGAAACAATGCTGATTATGCTGATACTCCAATCATTGCAATAACAGCTTTCGCGATGGATGGCGATAAAGAAGAATTTATTGCAGGAGGGTGCACAGATTATATTTCTAAACCATTTACTCGAAATGAGATTTTAACTCTTATGAAAAAAATTTTTGAACCAAAGAATTAGACATTCTCAATCTTCATATTCCTGGACATCAAATCATTGGTCGCTTTAACGGGATCTTTATCCTCAAAAAGGATTTTATAAACCTCATCGGCAATTGGGGTTTCTACCTTCATTTTTTTTGATAAGGCAACAACTGAACGGGTGGTATCCACACCTTCTGCGACCATAGTCATCTTTTTTAATACATCTTTTAGTTTCATTCCCCTGCCTATCTGCTCACCAACATATCTGTTTCTGCTATGCTTGCTCATACAAGTAACTATAAGATCTCCCATTCCGGATAGTCCCGCAAAAGTTTCTGGTTTTGCTCCCATAGATAATCCCAACCTACTTATCTCAGCAACACCTCTTGTCATTATTGCGGCTTTAGTGTTATCTCCAAATCCAGCTCCATCAATAATGCCTGCTCCTATTGCTATCACATTCTTAAAAGCTCCGCCAAGTTCAACTCCTATTAAATCAGAAGAAGAATAAACCCGGAAATATGAGTTCATAAATGCTAATTGTACTGTTTTAGAAGTTTCAATATCCATTGAAGCAGCAACGACTGCAGTTGGAATTCTTCTGGCAACTTCTTCAGCGTGACTGGGACCAGACAATACTGATAATTGACTTGAATTTATTCGTGGGAATAAATCATTAATAACTTGAGAAACGGTTAACAAGCTTTTATTTTCAATTCCTTTAGCAACACTGACAAATATCGAGTTTTTAATAATAGAATATTCCAGCTTTTTTATCACCTCTCGGATATGTTGAGAAGGAATTGCTAAAATTATAAGATTTTTATTATTACAGGAATCTTCCAAATCATTACTAATTTTGATTTCATTTGGGATATGGATATCGGGAAGGTAAAGATGATTAATTCTATGTTTGTTTAATTCTTTTGCATATGATTTTTTATATTCCCATAACGTCACGTCGTGTCCATTATAGTACAATAAAATTGCTAAAGTTGTCCCCCAACCACCGGCACCTAAAACGGCAACTTTCATCTATATTCTTTTTTTCTAAAGCTTATCCTGTTTTCAGTTCCGTTTAATATACGAACAACATTTTTTCTATGAGTAAATATAATTAAGAAAGCAATAGCAAATACAAAAGGTAAAAGGGTATGATATCCTTCAATGTGGGAATTGAAAAGATTTTCCCTAATAATCAAAGTAGCTGGAACAGTAAGAGCACCTAAAATAGAACCAAGAGAGACATATTTTGAAATTGAAACGGTTAAAAGAAAAACAGCTAAAGCAATTAGCATATCAACAGTAATAATTATTATTAACATACCCAGAGCAGTGGCAATACCTTTACCTCCTCTGAATCCGGCAAAAATAGTCCATATATGACCGATTACTGCAGAGATACCAGCTATAATTTGTACTAATGTAAAATCATCAAAAGGCGAAGCATTTTGAAAAGGTAAAACTCCGAAATGCAATCTTGCTATCAAAATAACTGCAATTGCACCTTTGATAGCATCTAAAATAATAACCATAATTCCATATTTCCAGCCTAATACTCTCATTACATTAGTTCCACCGGCATTACCACTTCCAAAATTTCTTATATCGATTCCTTTGACTAATTTGCTGACAATAATACTCGTTGGTATAGAACCAACTAAATACGAAAGAATAACTATTATTGCTAATAAAAACATCTTTTTCCTTGATTTTTTCTAAACTAATTAAATTTTATAAATAAACAAAATCATTAAAATATTTATTCAGTTAGATTTCATTATTTATAATCGGATTCTTTATTAGTTTATTTACTGAATACTGATAATAAATTTCTTTTCAAATATAATGTCATTGATTTATATTTGCTCACTAAATTTTTGGAGTTCTTATGGCAAAACAACAATCATTCGCTGATAAAGCAAAAAGTAAGAAGAAACAGGATTTCACAATGGTGAAAGTGGTAAAATCTATTAGAACTGATAAAGGAACTTTTAAATTCAATGAGCGATTCGTGAAATTATCAGATATAAGCAAAATAACTGAAATAAAATAGTTTTTCTTCTTTAATTTTT
>CALEBT010000066.1 GCA_937942875.1 uncultured Ignavibacterium sp.
CGATCTGTTTACTTCTGCAGCAAATGATACATTCAATAAACATATAAAAACACAAAGCAAACAACCCTGCCTGCGTGTAATTCTTCAGCATTTCGGTAACACCGGAGTCATATTTTAACCAATAATCTGGTGTTACTATGACTTAATGCACATTAGGTTCGAGTTCATAATTGCTGCATTTGTCTATAATATAAGAAAGTTTATCACTGCAGTAACCCTGCCATGAAGTCAGATAAATTAAAATGCTAAAGTAACCATCTGAAGAAGTTTGCTTTGGTTTTAATATGTCAAAGGACTAAAAAAACAAATAAAGTTAAAGTGAAAATTCACACTTATTTTTCTGGAAAATCTATTAATTGAATTCTAAATTAAATATTCTAATTTTTCAGAGGTTTCAATTATAATAAATATGGCCTCGCATAAAGTTTTTTTAGTTTCATATTACCTGTCGAATATTCCCTTTATAAACAGCTCTGCCCCTGAAAATATAGCCAAAATTGTATTTTAGAATAGTTAAAACTACTTTTGTATTCTGAATTTTGATTTTTTAAGCCGTTAATCTTTGACTTACATAAGATGAAGGTTTGAATTCTTTAGAATTCATTGAAATAGATTTTTAATAGGTGTTTAGAAATTGGTGATTGATATTTTATTATTTCTTTCAATAAAATTAAAAGTTAATGTTTAATTAAATATCCCGCGAAGACGGGAAAATTTTTGTTTATAAGAAAATGGAAAAAATTAAAGTAAAATTTCCTGATGGAAATATTAAAGAATTTGAAAAGGGAGTAACAGGCTTCCAAATTGCTGAATCAATTTCAAAAAGATTAGCAGAGGAGGCTTTAGGAATCAGAATAAATGGAGTGATTAAAGAGCTCTATACTCCAATAAATTCAGATTCTGAAATTGAAATTTTAACTTTTGATAGTGAAGAAGGTAAAGAAATTTACTGGCATTCATCATCTCACTTAATGGCTCACGCAATACAGTCTTTTTACCCGGAAGCAAAATTTGGCGTTGGCCCTGCAATCGAAAATGGTTTTTATTATGACTTTGATATAAATACTCAACTTAGTGAAGAAGACCTTTTGAAAATTGAAGAAAAAATGATTGAGCTTTCTCAGAAAGCACAGAAGTTTGAGAGAGTTGAATTATCAAAAAATGAAGCGATTGATTTATTCAGAAAGAAAAATGATCCATATAAACTGGAAATACTCAGTGAATTAGATGAAGATTCAGAAATTATAAGTATTTATAATGAGGGCGATTTCACTGATTTATGTACTGGTCCTCATCTTCCTGATAGTTCAAAAATAAAATATGTAAAACTTCTTTCTGTGTCTGGTTCTTATTGGAGAGGTGATGAAAAGAATAAACAACTGCAAAGAATTTATGGCATATCTTTCCCCAAGAAGAAAATGCTTGATGAATATTTGCAGAAACTTGAAGAAGCAAAAAGAAGAGATCATAGAAAACTCGGAAAAGAACTGGAGATTTTTTTAATCAGTAATGTAATTGGTTCCGGTCTTCCTATTTGGTTGCCTAAAGGTACAATTTTAAGAGAAACATTGGAAAACTACTTAAAGGAAGAACAAAGAAAACGTGGTTATCTTCCCGTAATTACTCCTCATATCGGAAATATAAATCTTTACAAAACCAGTGGTCATTATCCTTACTACAAAGACAGTCAATTTCCTGTTCTTTCCTTAGAAGAAGGAAAAGAAGAATATCTTCTTAAACCTATGAACTGTCCGCATCATTTTCATATATATGCATCAAAACCCAGAAGTTATAAAGATTTACCAATAAGACTCGCTGAATTCGGGACTGTTTATAGATACGAACAATCCGGTGAATTAAATGGTTTGACCAGAGTAAGATGTTTCTCAGTGGATGATTCTCATATTTTCGTCAGACAGGATCAATTAAAACAGGAAGTCTGCAACGTTATTGAGCTTATTCAGGTAGTTTTCAATCAGATGGGCTTTAAGGATTTCACTACTCAATTATCTTTCAGAGATGATAATCTTGATAAATATGGCGGAGATATTTCTCTTTGGGATAGAGCTCAGGCTGAAATTAAAGAAGCTGCCGATACAATGGGTTTGATTTATCATATTGAAGAAGGTGAAGCTGCTTTTTATGGTCCTAAAATAGACTTTATGGTTAAAGATGCTCTTGGTAGGAAATGGCAATTGGGAACTGTTCAAATTGATTATGTAATGCCTGAGCGATTTAATCTCGAATATATTGGTAGTGATGGTCAAAAGCACAGACCAGTTGTTATTCACCGTGCGCCTTTTGGCTCATTGGAAAGATTTATTGGTGTTCTGATTGAGCATTATGCCGGTGAATTTCCTCTTTGGCTTGCTCCACTTCAGGTAGTAGTAATTCCGATTTCTCAAAATTATCTTGATTATGCTCGCGAAATATTTAATTCTCTCAAAGAAAATAATATCAGAGTTGAGCTGGACGATAGAAATGAAAAAATTGGCTATAAAATAAGAGACTGGGAAACTAAAAAAGTGAAATATATGGCTATAGTCGGAGAGAAAGAAAAATCTTCTTCCACTGTTTCATTACGGCAGCACAAAGAAGGAGATAAAGGCGCTTTGGGAATATCAGAATTTATTGATAAAATTGCAACCGAAATTAAAAATAAGATTTAACAATTAAGAGGTTAACTATTTCAGAAAAACTAAATGTTCGTATAAATCAGGAGATTAAAGCATCAAAAGTCAGGGTAATCGATTTTGATGGCACTCAATTGGGGATTTTTTTAGTAAAAGATGCGATAAGATTGGCAACAGAACGGCAATTAGACTTGGTTGAAATTGCCCCTCAAGCTGATCCCCCGGTTTGTAAAATAATAGATTTCGGAAAGTTTAAGTACGAACAGCAAAAAAGAGAAAAAATACAAAGAAAAAATCAGGTTGTTTCTGTTCTTAAGGAAATCAGGCTACATCCGAATACAGATGTTCACGATTTCCAATTTAAAGCAAAACACGCTGCAAATTTTATTGAAGAAGGAAATAAAGTTAAAGTTTCAGTTTTATTTAAAGGCAGGGAATTAGCATATACCGAACAAGGCGAAGAACTTATAAATAGATTTATTGAAACATTATCTGATATTGCAAAAGTTGAAGTCGCTCCTAAAATGGAGGGAAGAAGTATGTCTGCAATATTAATTCCATTATCAAAAAAAGGTAAAAAACAAAAACAAGGTTAAATTTATGCCAAAGATGAAAAGCAACAGAGGTGCTGCAAAGACTTTCAGAAAAACAGCATCAGGTCGGTTCAAAAGAAAAAAAGCTTATAAAAGTCATATTCTGACTTCTAAAACAAGAAAAAGAAAAAGAAATCTTAGAAAACCAACTCTCGTTTCAAAAGCAGATGAAAAGAGAGTCAGTATTATGATTCAATAAAAAGAGAGGATTGAGAAATGCCAAGATCAAAAAATAAAGTTGCATCTCACAGAAGACGTAAAAAAATCCTTAAATTAGCTAAAGGTTACTGGGGTGCAAGAGGTAATGTTTACACCATTGCCAAAAATTCAGTTGAAAAAGGTTTAGTTCATGCTTACAGAGATAGGAAACTTAAAAAGAGAGAATTCAGGAGTCTCTGGATAATCCGAATCAATGCTGCTGCAAGACAAAATGGAACAAGTTATTCCAAACTGATGGGCGCTTTGCAGAAAAAAGGTGTTGAAATAAACAGAAAATTATTAGCTTCTCTGGCTGTTGAAAATCAGCAGGCTTTTGCTGAATTAGTTAAATTTAGTCAGAACTGATTTTTACCCTCAGAAGAATTTGGTTTTTTATCTTTTTCTCTGAGGGGTTTCTTTTAAATATTCATATACTTTTAAGCAATTACGTTACAAGATGCAGGAACAACTGAATCAAATTAAAGCGGAATTTCAGAATGAAATCAGTAATGCTGATTCATCCAAATCTCTTGAACAAATCCGAATAAAATATCTCTCCAGGAACGGAATAGTTACACTACTATTCGATAAACTTAAAGAAGTTCCCAAAGAAAATAAAAGAGAGCTCGGAAAAAGCCTCAATGATTTAAGAGAATTCGTAACTAATCTTTTCGAATCCAAAAAAAATGAGATTGAAACTCAGTCATCTGGTTTAACTTCAGAAATAGACCTGACTTTACCTGGAAATACTATCAAACTTGGTTCAAAGCATATATTAAACAAGACTTTAGAAGAGATTAAAGATATTTTCAAATCAATGGGTTTTTCTGTTTTTGAAGGTCCCGAACTGGAATCTGATTACTATAATTTTGAAGCTCTTAACTTTCCGGCAGATCACCCGGCAAGAGATATGCAGGATACTTTTTTTATCAATAAAAAGTTTTTACTTCGTACTCACACTTCGCCTGTACAAATCAGAGTTATGGAAAAAATGAAACCACCAGTTCGTGCAATTATGCCAGGGAGAGTTTACAGGAACGAAGCTATTAATGCAAGAAGTTACTGTACTTTTCAGCAAGTTGAAGGGTTGTATGTTGATAAAGATGTAACTTTTGCCGAGTTAAAAGGAACTTTAGTTTCGTTTGCCAAACAATATTATGGAGATAATCTAAAGTATCGGTTTCGACCGAGCTTTTTCCCATTTACTGAGCCAAGCGCTGAAATGGACATTACTTGCTTTTTATGTAAAGGCAGTGGATGCAGAGTTTGTAAAAATTCCGGTTGGCTTGAAATATTAGGTTGCGGTATGGTTGATCCAAATGTTTTCAATTATGTTAATTATGATTCTGAAGAATATACCGGATATGCTTTCGGAATGGGTATTGAAAGAATTGCTCTGTTAAAGTACGGTATAAATGATATCAGAATATTTTTTGAAAATGATATAAGATTTTTAAAGCAGTTTTAGTATGAAAATCTCACTTAATTGGATTAAAGATTATATAAATCTCGATGGTATTACAGTTGACGAAATAGTTGATAAGTTAACAATGTCTGGCCTGGAGGTGGAAGATGTTGTTAATCAAAATGAGATTTATAAAAATTTTATAGTTGCCGAAGTCAAATCAGTTGTAAAACATCCTGATGCTGATAAACTTAGTGTCTGTGAAGTATTTGATGGTCAGAAAACTCTTCAGGTTGTATGTGGAGCATCTAACGTTGCTGCGAATCAGAAAGTTGTCTTTGCACCTGTGGGCACAATTATCCCTAATGGCAACTTCGAAATCAAAAAAACAAAAATTCGTGGAGTAGAGTCCTTTGGAATGATTTGCGCTGAAGATGAGCTGATGTTGAGTGATGATCATTCTGGTATAATGGTTCTTGATGAGAATTTGATGCCAGGTAATTTGATTATTGAAGCTCTTGGACTAAACGATGTAATTATTGAAGTAGCAGTTACACCTAATCGTCCTGATGCTTTATCACATATTGGAGTTGCAAGAGATTTGTCTGCAATATTTAACAGAGAATTGAAAATTCCTGAAATCAAATTGACTGAAATTGAACAACCTGCTAAAAAAGTTGCATCTGTTGAAATTATAGATTCAATAAATTGTCCCAGATATTCTGCCAGAGTAATTTTAGATGTAGAGATCAAAGAATCTCCATCTTGGTTGAAAAACAAAATCAAGTCAATTGGTTTACGTCCAATAAACAATATAGTTGATATAACAAATTTCATTCTTCACGAAATTGGTCAACCTCTTCACGCATTTGACTTAGACCGTTTAGCTGATAAAAAAATTATTGTCCGTAGTCTCGATTCAAAGATTGAATTCACAACATTGGATTCAAAGAAACGTGAATTGCCTGAAGGCACTTTAATGATTTGCGATGCAAAAAGAGAAGTCGCTATTGCTGGAATTATGGGCGGTGAAAATACTGAGATAACTGAATCTACGAAGAATATTCTTATTGAAAGTGCTTACTTCAATCCATCCGGTATTCGAAAAACATCGAAACTGACTCAATTGCAGACAGATTCATCTTATCGTTTTGAAAGAGGTACTGACCCAAATATTACAAAATATGCAGCAGAAAGAGCCGCTCAATTGATAGCTGAATTGGCTGGAGGGAGAGTATTAAAGGAAACGATTGATGTATATCCTGAAAAAATTATTAGAAAGGAATTGTCTCTTAGATTTAACAGATTAAATAAAATTCTGGGATTTGAAATTGATGATAATAAAACAATCCAGATATTAAAAAATCTTGGGTTTGAATTAATTGAGCAGACCGATGTTGCTGTTAGAGTCCTTGTGCCGACTAATAGACCGGACATAGAAAGAGAAATTGATTTAATTGAGGAAGTAGCAAGAATAAATGGTTATGATAATATTCCTGTTGTTCCGAAAATTTCTGTTACACTTGAAAGAAAAGAAGACCATCAGAAATTTGAAGATACAGTCAGAAACATTTTGGTCGGTCTTGGATTTAACGAAATGATAAATAACCCGCTCATTTCAGAAAAGGAAGCATCCTTATCAGGTAATCCAATAAAACTTGCTAATCCACAGAGTATTGAAATGAGTTGTTTGAGAACCTCTCTAATTTCCGGAGCTTTGAATTCTGTAAAAAGAAATTTTAATTTCGGAAATAAAGACTTAATGCTTTTTGAAATTGGTAATGTATTTAATGCGGTTAATACTACTGAAATCAGAGACTTTGAGGATTTTGTTGAAAATCAGAATTTAGTTTTAGTTCTCACAGGGAAAGAGCAGTTAAAAAGCTGGAACGCACCTGAAAAGAATTTTGATTTCTATTCATTAAAATCATTTGTAGATGCCTTTTTATCAAAGATTTCACTTGAAAATTTTATAAATGATTCTTATTATTCAAAAGAGAATGAAATTTTTATTTATTCTTATCAAAAACTATTTGAAAATAAAGTTATCGGTGCTGGTGGTAAAATAAAAAAACAGATTCTTAATTTATTTGATATTCAAGCTGATGTTTTTCTGTTTGAATTTAATTTAAGTGAAATTAAAAAGATAAACACACCGGCATTAAAGTTCGTTGAACCATTGAGATATCCCAAAATAATCAGAGATTTTGCTTTCATTTTTGATAAGAAGATAAGTTTTGGTGAAGTTGAAAAATTTATTTTTACACAATCAGTTAATCTTTTGAAAAAAGTTGATTTATTTGATGTTTTTGAAAGTGAGTCAATTGGATCTAATAACAGAAGTTTAGCTTTCAGACTTGAGTTTTATGATGAAAAGAGAACTTTGACCGAAGATGAAGTGGAAAAAGAATTTAACTTTTTAATTGAAAAAATAACATCAAATTTTAATGCTAAACTGAGGTCTTCATAGTGTCAGATATATCAAAATACGAAAGCACACTTAATGATTTAACACTGATTGAATCTGAAGTTGCAATATTGGTTGAAAAACTTCGCGTTACTTCTGAATCTCTCAAAGAGAAAGAAGTTCAGTTGTCAATGCTTAAACAGGAAAATCAGCAGTTAAATAAAAGATTATCTGAGCTTGAATTTGAGTTGGAGAGTGCTAAACTCTCTAATCAAAATGAAATGACCGGTTTTGCTCAAAAGCGTGATAATGAAGCTTTAAAGGAAAAAATTAAAAATTTAATATCAAGAATTGATTTTCATTTAAGTTCTTAGTAACAACTAGTTAAAGGATGAGTTAAGATACAAAATGACCGAACGAAAGAAGCTGAAAATAAAAATATTTGATAAAGAATATTCTCTGCTGGTAGAAGATGAAGAGGTTGCGAAAGAATTGGCAATTTATGTTAATAAGGTTTTAGAAGAGACTAAAGAAGAATTGCCCGATCAGCCGAATCAAACTATTGCAATTATAGCAAGTTTAAATATTGCATATGATTTGTTTATAGAAAAAAATAAGAACAGAGAATTCCTCATTCAATCTTCAGATAAGGTTAAAAGAATCAAGCTTCTTCTTAAGCAATCGAACGTATCTGAACCATCCTGAGTTTTCCGCACTGCCGTTAAAATAAATGGAAAACTAACAAATAATACCATTAGGGAATGCGGACTTCGGCGTGTATTACAGGCCTCATTCTGACTGTGTCAGAAATTGTATCCTGCGGGTTACAGCAGTGGAAGTAAAAAGCGTTCGAGAGCATACCCACCGTGATCAATAGGGTTTTCCCTATTTATCGCACGGCAGTTGCGGATTTAATAAATTAAATTTAGTGTTGGAGGAATTATGGACAGTATTGTTTTTATTATTATTATTGATGCAATCTTAGTTGCTTTGTTCTTTTATTTAGGATGGTATTTTAATTCAAAAATTGGTAAAAAAAGTATTTTGTCTGCTGAAAAACGTGCAGAACAAATTATAGCTGACGCTCAAAAAGAAGCTAATGCAATTAAAAAAGAAAAACTTTTAGAAGTAAAAGATGAGTGGTATAAAAAGAAAGTCGAGTTTGATAATGAAGTTAATCAAAAACGTCAGAAAATTGCCAATATAGAAAAACAACTTTCGGCCCGAGAGGAAAATGTTGAGAAAAAATATGACCTCATTCTTCAAAAAGAAAAAGACATCAGAAAGCTGGAAAAAGAACTTGCTGAATTAAAATCAAACCTGGATAAAAGAGCAGAGGAGATTAAAAAGCTCGAAATTGAACAAAATGAAAAACTTGAGAAAATCTCCGGTATGACCTCAGAGGATGCTAAAAAACTTCTTATTGAAAATATGATTAATGAAGCTAAAGCGGATTCTTCTCAGATGATTCGAGAAATTTATGAAAAAGCTAAAGCTGATGCGAAAAAAGAAGCACAAAAAATAATAGTTCAGGCAATTCAAAGAACCGCAGCTGACCATTCTATCGAAACCACTGTTTCTGTTGTTCAAATTCAAAATGATGAAATGAAAGGAAGAATTATAGGAAAAGAAGGAAGAAACATACGTGCTTTCGAATCAGTTACTGGTGTTGACGTTATTGTTGATGATACTCCTGAAGCTGTGATTTTGTCATCATTCGATCAGTTCAGGAGAGAAATCGCGCGGATATCTTTAGAAAAACTTATAGCAGATGGCAGAATACATCCTGCAAGAATTGAAGAAGTCGTTCAAAAAACTACAAACGAATTAGAAGAAGAAATTCTCAAAGAAGGTGAAAATACACTTTTACAATTGGGACTGCATAATATGCATCCTGAATTAGTTCGTTATGTCGGTAAAATGAAATATCGTTCAAGTTATGGTCAAAATCTTCTTCAGCACAGTATTGAAGTTGCATTTTTAACCGGAATAATGGCTGCTGAATTAGGGCTTGATCAGATTCTTGCCAAGAGGGCTGGCCTGCTTCACGATATAGGTAAAACAGTTGATAAAACAGTTGAAGGTCCTCACGCTTTGATTGGTTATGATATTACAAAAAAATATAAAGAACATCCAATTGTTATAAATGCAGTAGGTTCTCACCACGAAGATATTGAGATGGAACATCCGATTGCAGTCCTCGTTCAGGCTGCTGATGCAATTAGTGGGGCCAGACCCGGTGCAAGACGAGAACCAATTGAAAGTTATGTTAAACGTCTTGAAAATCTTGAAAACCTTGCGAAATCTTTTCAGGGTGTTGCAAAAACTTATGCAATACAGGCTGGCAGGGAAGTCCGCGTTGTTGTAGAACAGGAAAAAGTTGATGATTCAGTAGCGGAAAAACTTGCAAGAGAAATTGCAGGTAAAATAGAAGAAGAAATGGAATATCCTGGTCAGATAAAAGTTACAGTCATTCGCGAAGTCAGGAAAGTAGCTTTCGCAAGATAAATTTTTCTGAGTCGGAGCTTAATTTTGGTTTTTCAGAAATGCTTGGGATGAATAAATAAATCATAATGCTCTGAAATCAGTGTCTCAAAAATTTTGCTAAAAATTTTTCAGAATTTCAATTCAATTATTTGAAAAAGAAAATTAAAATTGCTGTTACAGGCAGCATTGGATCAGGTAAATCAGAATTTTGTCGAATTGCTGAAAAATTCGGATTTGTAGTTTTACGTGCCGATGAAATTTCTAAAAAATTGCTATCTGAAAACGAGACTGTTAGAAAAAAAGTTTTATCAATATTCGGGGTGAAAGCATATAATGATGATAAACCTAACTTCAAGTATCTTGCAGAAATTGTTTTTAATGACACAGGAAAACTGAAGAAGCTCGAATCAATTCTACATCCTATTGTAATTAAAAAAATTAAAAAACTTTCCGATGAAACTTTAAAAGATAAAGATGTTGTTTTTATCGAAAGTGCTTTAGTATATGAAGCAGATATCGAAGATTCATTCGATTATGTTGTTTTAATTACTGCTCCCAGAGAAATCAGACTTAATCGGAAATTACAAAATGGTTTCTCCGAAGATGATTTCATCAAAAGGGAACAAAACCAGATTCCTGATGAAGAAAAAAAGAAAAGGGCTGATTTCATATTTAATAATGATAAATCAGTTGCAGAATTAGAGCAATACTTCAAAATTTTATGTTTGACTTTGAATATTCATATTTAGTTTTGTATTGAAAATTAAATTTTGACTATTGTTTATTCTTAAAAATTGGTAAACAAATTCCATCCGGAGATTACAATGAAATCAATTCTAATTTTAATTTTATTTTATGCTTCATTGATTGCACAATCGAGCAAAGTGTATGTTGGTTACATAGAGGGCGATATTGATCTTGGATTAGCCCCTTACATTTCGAGAACGATCTCAGAGGCAGAAAAAAATAATGCCGTTGCAATAATTTTTAAGATAAATACATTCGGTGGAAGAGTTGATGCTGCTACTCAAATCAAAGATGCAATTCTCTCAAGTAAAATAAATACTGTAGCGTTTATAAATAATCGTGCTATCTCTGCAGGAGCGTTAATTGCTTTATCCTGCCAGACTATAGTAATGGCTCCGGGAAGCAATATTGGAGCTGCAACTGTTGTTGATCAAACTGGAGAAAAAGTTTCAGAGAAATATCAATCATATATGCGCTCTGAAATGCGTTCAACTGCTGAAAGAAACGGACGAAATACTGAAATAGCACAGGCGATGGTTGATGAAAGGATTGTAATTCCCGGTTTAACTGATAGCACTCAGTTAGTAACTTTAACTTCTGAGGAAGCTCTGAAATACAAAATGGCAGATACAATTTTGACGAGTATTGATCAGGTTCTGGAATTCATCGGTCATAAAAATGCTGAAATGGTTAAAGTTACTTCAAACTGGGCTGAAGATGTTGTCAGATTTCTTAATAATCCTATTATTTCATCAATTCTGATTATGATTGGATTCTTCGGCTTACTGGCAGAGATTAAAACTCCCGGTTGGGGTGTTCCAGGAACTGCCGGATTGATTGCATTAGCTCTATTTTTTGGATCTTCTTACATCTTGCAATTAGCTACTTTAGTCGAAATACTGATGTTTATTGGTGGAGTAGTATTGTTGCTTACAGAGATTTTTGTTATACCAGGATTTGGAGTTGCAGGGATTTCGGGGATAATTCTTATTTTCCTTTCAATCTTTTTATCTTTAATAGGAAGCGGTCCGTTTATTACTTTTGAATCAATCTCTATGGCAATAATTCAAATTGCATTTGCAATAATTGTAGCTTTGGTTTTAATCTTTCTTTTAGCAAAATATCTTCCTAAATCATCCTTATTCAATCGTCTGGTTTTATCTGATGCAGAAAAAGCAGAAGAAGGATTCGTCTCTGTAAGTGAAGAGCAAACTTTACTTGGTAAATCTGGTGTTGCCGTTACAATCCTTAGACCCGTTGGAGTTGCAGAAATCGAAGGTAAACGTGTTGAAGTAGTTTCAGATGGAGAGTTTATTCAACCTGGTACAGAGATTAAAGTTATAAAAGTTGAAGGAATGCGAGTCTTAGTTTCTGCAAAATCTTAAATATCTTCTGCCAAATTTGGCTTAGCCAGATAGATTTTATTTATTAAATCCTTTACTGAGTTTTCTTTACTCTTCAAACAGGAGATTAAAAAACAGAATATTTTGCTGAATCTTAGAATTTTGGAGTTTTATCATTTCTCCAAAAACAAAAATCATTTTATTCTTCTTTTAACATTCAAAATTATTTAATCATATCTTAACTATCAGTAAAGTATTATAACTTAAATTTGCTTTTAGATTTTCTGAAACTTATAATTAAATAGTGAATCAAATTGAAATGAAAATTAATTATTTAGGAAAAATTTTATGTCAGAAAATAATAATCACTTTAAAGTTGCAATAATTGGTTCCGGACCAGCTGGCTTAACAGCAGCAATTTACACGGCAAGAGCTAATCTTAATCCAGTGATTTTTGAAGGTATGCAACCCGGAGGTCAATTAACAATTACAACTGAAGTAGAAAATTATCCGGGTTTTGAACACGGAATTCAAGGACCTGAACTGATGGATATAATGAGAAAACAAGCACATCGTTTTAATGCTAAGTCAATATATAAAGATATTACTGAAGTAGATTTTTCTAAACGACCCTTTAAACTTAAATCATATGATGAAGAGTACACTGCTGATGCAGTTATTATTTCTACAGGAGCTTCAGCCAGATTACTTGGCTTGGAAAGTGAATCAAAATATATGGGGTTTGGTGTTTCAGCTTGTGCAACTTGTGATGGATTTTTCTTTAAAGGTTTGAAAGTGCTTGTTGTTGGAGGTGGAGATACAGCAATGGAAGAAGCAAATTTCCTTACCAAATTTGCCAGTGAGGTAACTGTAATTCACAGAAGAGATGAGTTTCGTGCTTCAAAAATTATGTTTGACAGAGCTAAAAAAAATCCAAAGATTAAGTTTATTACCAACGCTGTAATAAAGGAAGTTTTAGGAATTGAAGAGAATGGCAAAAAGCAAATGACAGGGGTAATTCTTGAAAATACCATTGATAAAACTCAAACTCAACTCGATGCAGACGGTCTATTTATTGCAATAGGACACAAACCGAATACAGCTATTTTTAAGAACTGGTTGGATATGGATGAGAATGGTTATTTGATAGTGAAACCTGGTTCAACTTACACAAATATTGAAGGCGTATTTGCTGCCGGTGATGTGGCGGATAAAACATATCGGCAAGCTGTAACTGCTGCTGGTACTGGTTGTATGGCTGCATTAGATGCTGAAAGATGGCTCGAAGCTCAGGAATAAAATCTTTAAAACTTAAAAGGTAGTAAAATGAAATTAAGAATTTTGATAGTCCTTATTTTAATTTTCTCAAATCTATATGCTCAGAAACTTGAACAACCAAAACTTGTAGTTGGAATCGTAGTTGACCAAATGCGTTTTGATGATATGTATCGTTATTATAATTACTTTGGTGAAAATGGATTTAAGGAATTATTAAAATCAGGAGCAAATTTTACTTTTGCTCATTTTAATTATGAACCAACAACTACCGCTCCCGGACACGCTTCAATCTATACAGGTTCTTTCCCTCATTATCACGGAATTATTGCCAATGACTTCTTTGATAAAAGCTTAAAGAAGTTTGTTAATGCAGTTAAAGACCAAAACTATAATTCAATTGGAAGTAATGATGAAGTTGGTCAATGTTCGCCCAAAAGATTATTGTCTTCTGCAATTACCGATCAAATCAAATTATTTAATAATCTTCAATCAAAAGTTATTGCGGTTTCCATAAAAGATAGAGGTGCGATTCTTCCCGGTGGTCAATTAGCAGATGCCGCTTATTGGTACAATTATAAAACAGGTGATTTTATTTCTTCATCCTATTATATGAATAGCTTACCGGATTGGTTAGTGAAGTTTAATGAGAAGAATCTTCCTGATAATTATATGAAGAATGGATGGAAACTTATGCTGAGCGAAAATTATTATAAATCCAATCCTGATTTCAGTGGAGAAAACAAACCCAATATATTTAAAGAAGAAACAAAATTGCCATATGATTTTAAAGATCTTTCAAATGAAGAAATAAATAATGCTTTTCAGTTTACACCTTATGCAAATCAGATTATTGTTGATTTAGCCAAAGAGATTATCATCAATGAAAATTTAGGAAAAAGCGAAGTTCCGGATTTTCTATCTTTAAGTTTTTCAGCAACTGATATTATTGGCCACACCTGGGGAAATTTTTCAAATGAGTTGATGGATACTTATATCAGATTAGATAAAAGCATTGCAGAATTGCTTTCTTTCCTGAATCAGAATGTAGGTAAAGGAAATTATTTATTATTTCTTACCTCTGATCACGGAGCTATTGAAACTCCCTCGTTCTTAAATAAAATAAATGCCATAAATGGCGAATTAAATACAAAAGCTTTCCTTGATTCATTGAAATCATTTGCAATGAGTGAATTTGGCAGTGATAAAATTATTTTAAATTTCTCAAACAGACAGATTTATTTAGATAGAGAATATATTAAAGAGAAAAATCTGGAGTTTGATGACGTTGAAGAGTCATTAGTTCATTACTTGCGAGATAACTTTGATGCAATTCAAAATATTATGACACGTACAGATTTAGAAAAATCAATTGGAAATCGCATACCTCAAAATACTTTATTAAATGGTTGGAATCCGTACCGCTCTGGTGATATTATATTCAACTTAAAACCAGGATATCTTAATAACTATATGAAATACGGAACAACACATAGTTCTGTCTATTCCTACGATACACACGTTCCTTTAATTTTCTATGGTTGGAAAATACCTTCAAAAACAATAAATCATCAGGTTTATATAACTGATATAGCGGCTACTTTAGCCAATTTATTAAAGATAAATCAACCCAATGCCTGTGTCGGAATTCCACTAACAGTTTATTGGGAGAAATAAATTTAATTTACCTCCCAACCATAATCAAAGTATTCAGCATATATCTGATTATCTTTAATTCTGATAAGGACAAAACCTTCCTGTAATCCTTGATTATCTCCGAGCCACCATCTGCCGGAAACTGCTCCACCGGTTATAAATCTTATTTTGTTTTGAATATTTAAGTCTTCGTAATAATGTAAATGACCCTGTAAAACTAATTTTAAGTTATGTCTGCTAAATAAATCAAGAACATCTTTGGCATTTTCAACTACTAAACCTCTTTCATTTGCAGTCATCGAACCGCCTCTGATTTGACTGAGAGTTGTGATTAAAGGAATATGAGTTGAAACAATTATCAGGGTGGTGGTATCGGTTTTACTTAATTCATCCTTAAGCCATTCTATTTGTTCCTCACTTATATATCCATAGTATTTTCCTTTTTCCGGAATTTCTTCTATTGAATCAAGAACGAATATTTTAATCCCTTTGTAGGTAAATGTATAATAAGTTTTCCCGATTCGATTCAAATACATTTCTTTACCAAATTCTTTATGGTCTCTTGATACTTTGCTTTTTTCATACCAGCCAAAAACATCGTGATTACCTATAGTATTGAAAACAGGTGATTTGAATTGTTTGACCATTTCTGTATAAATATTGAATAAACTGTCTGCTCTTTCATAGCCAACTCCAAGAGCATCATAAATCAAATCTCCTCCTGTTAAAATAAAATCAGGATTTAATTTATTAACTGATTCAATTGCTTTCTGAAAACCCTCTGTACCTTTCCTTTCTGGTTGGACGTGAATATCTGTTATAAAGGTAAAGAATATCTCTTCATTCGATGCTGACTGAGAGTAAATAAAATCTGAAGAACAAATAAAAATTGAGATAATTAGTAGGTAAACAAGTCTTTTAAGGTTTTTCATTTTCAAATCCTTTCCTTTTTTCAACGCAAAAATACAATTTTGAGAATCAGATTTTTTCATAATTAAAGATTTATCATTTAAATAATATTGTGTTAAAATGCTTTACAAAATGGTATAATTTAGATATTAAAAATAAACTCACGATAAAATTTAATTTCTGACTATTCAGTTTAATTTATTACCTGAACTCTACAAGTCCCGAGTGGGATATTTATTTCTTTGAACTACAAATATTTATAAAATAAGATAATCAGATAAAAATTGGAGCTTTTTAACAGATGAAATTTAAAATTGCTTTTGTTCAAATATGGCATAATCATAACGTTTTGAATGTTTGAATAACACTAATCATCAAACTATATTTACCAACCATTTTTTAATAATTTTGCGAGAATGGCGGAATTGGCAGACGCGCTAGACTTAGGATCTAGTACCGAGAGGTGTCGGGGTTCGAGTCCCCGTTCTCGCACTTTCATTTTAATAAATTTATGAGGTTAATTTGGAGTTTAATTTAAGTCAGATTAGTGATTCTGTTAAAGAAATTGAAATAAAACTTTCTTACGATGAAATAAAAGAAGAGTTATCTAAAGAAGTAAAGAAAAGGACCCAAAAACTACAAATAGATGGGTTCAGGAAAGGGAAAGTCCCTCAGCATATAGTCAAAAAAATGTTTGGTGATGCTCTGGAATATGAAGCCTCTGAAAAAGTTGCTAATACTTTTTTCTGGGATGTAATTGATAAGGAAAAAATTCGTGTCTTAGATAAACCAGTAATGACTCATCTTGATTTTAAGAATGGTGAAAAACTTGACTTTAAAGTTAAATTTGAAACTTTTCCAACTTTGGATGTTAAGGAATATAAAGATATTGAAATAGAACTCCCTGATTATCGGGCTACAGACCACGAAGTCGAACACGAAATTGAGCATATTCTTGAAGCCAATAGACAGTATGAAGTAGTTGAGCAGGTAGGTGAAGAAAGAAGTTATATCCTCGAAACTGAAATTATCAGAACAGATGAGGAAGGTAACATATTAGAGAATGTAAAACCTGAAAATCTCTCAATTGATCTTACCAAAGAGACTGTTCATCCTGATATTATTGAAAAATCAAAATCAAAAAAAGTCGGTGAATCTTTTCAATTTCATTTTACTGATGAAAACCGTGAAAGTGATTCAGATGAGCATACTAATGCCGGTGAGAAGTATTATTATCAGGTAAAAATTCTTGGAATTAAAAAAATTGTTACTCCTGAATTAAACGAAGAACTTATCAGAAAGATTACTAAAGACAGAATTTCGAATCTTGATGATTTTAAGAATGATATCAAAGAAAACATTCAGAAGTTTTATGATCAGAGATCTGATGAATTGCTGAAATTAAAACTTATAAGCGAAATTGTCAAAAGAAACGATTTCTCTCCACCTCAGGTATTGATTGATAATTTACTCGAACAGTATCTTAAAAAAGAAGAAGAATATTATAAAAAAAATAAAATGTACTTTAATAAAGAAGAAGCCTCGAAAAGATTATTTAAAAATGCTGAGAATGAAGTAAAATGGTATTTAATCAGAGATGAGATAATTAAAAAAGAAAACATAACTGTCAGCGACGAAGAACTCGAAGAGGAAGCTAAAAAAGAATCCGAAGAAATAGGATTGCCTGTTGAGAAGCTCGTTAATTACTATAAATCTTCAAATCAGCTTGATGTAATGTTGGAAAAGAAACTATTTAATTTTTTGATTGTTAATAATAAAATCAAGAAAGTAAATCCTGAAAATTTTAACAAGAAAGAAGAAAAAAATGAACAATAAAATTGAAATCTATAATCAGTTAGTTCCTTATGTAATTGAACAAACCGGACGTGGGGAACGTGGGATGGATATTTACTCTCGTCTTTTGAGAGAAAGAATAGTTTTTATCGGAACTCCTATTGATGATCACATTGCAAGTTTAACCATAGCCCAACTTATTTTTCTTGAAGCTGAAGATCCTGAAAAAGATATTCATCTTTACATAAATTCTCCCGGTGGCTCTGTTACTGCAGGATTGGCTATCTACGACACAATGCAATTTATTAAACCTGATATATCCACCATTTGTGTCGGTATGGCTGCTAGTATGGGCGCTATATTATTGGCCGGTGGAAAGGCGGGGAAAAGATTCTCGCTTCCTCATTCTAAAATAATGATTCATCAACCCTGGACACAGGGAATAGGTGGTCAGGTTACGGATATTGAAATTCATACGAAGGAAATGCTAAAAACCAGGGAAACTCTTTACAATATCCTTGCAAAACATACAGAAAAATCATACGAGCAGATTGCCAAAGATTGTGACAGGGATTATTTCCTAACTGCTGCTGAAGCTAAAGAGTATAAGCTGATTGATGATATAATTGA
The DNA here is from genome assembly GCA_937942875.1 of uncultured Ignavibacterium sp. Lineage (GTDB taxonomy): Bacteria > Bacteroidota > Ignavibacteria > Ignavibacteriales > Ignavibacteriaceae > Ignavibacterium. Next base: position 18,078 of record CALEBT010000066.1, read on the forward strand.
TAAAAGACCTAATAAAAAATAATCATTATTTATTCCAGTTTTTATCAATCCTTGGTTATTTATATCTCCTGATTTCTTTATGATGAACTACAGAATTCAACTTTGTATATCAGTTTTTATGGCATTCCTGTTCATCAATTCGATTTCATTTGCTCAAAAAATAGACGCTGATTTATACAAAAAATATTCTGATTATTTAGAAAAGTACTATCAGACTAAAAGAATACCTTCTATTTCTGCCGGAGTATTAAAAGATGGTATAATACAATGGTTAGATGCAAAAGGACAGATAGATTTAGAAACATTTACCTCAGCCAGAACAACATCTCTTTACCGGATTGCTTCAATAACTAAAGCAATCACTGCAGTTGCTGTTATGCAATTATATGAAAAAGGACGAATTAGTCTCGATGTGGATATTAGCACATACGTTCCATACTTCCCGCAAAAAAAATGGAAAGTAACGGTAAGGAATTTATTAAATCATACTAGTGGAATTCGTTCCTATAAAAACGAAGAAGAGTTTAACAGCAAAATGTTTTATTCTTCCACAAAAGATGCTGTTATGACCTTTGCAAAAGACGATTTAATATTTGAACCCGGAACAAATTATAATTATTCTTCTTTGGGATATTCACTTCTTGCTGCACTGATTGAAAATATAACTAAAATGAGTTTCGAAGTATATCTTAGAAAAGAAATTTTTCAGGTTGCTAATATGAAAGCAACCCGGATTGATAGACAGCGTGATATAATTTTTGAAAGAGCAAAAGGATATGAAAAATCTCCGGACAGAAAGTTTATAAACTCTCCGCTGGCAGATTTGAGTATAAAAGTTGCCGGCGGGGGATTGATATCAACTTCTGAAGATATACTTCTTTTCGCTAAAGCACTTTTGGAAGAAAAGCTGATTTCTAAATCAACTTTGGAAGAAATGACAAAACCTGTAGTGCTAAAAAATGGCAAAAGATTTAATTATGGTTTTGGCTTTTCTCTATCTGATCCTAATGATTCTTTGAAGTATTTCGGACACGATGGAAGAGGCACCGGATTTACTACAGGATTGATAATTGAGCCGTCCTCATCTACTGCTTCAGTTTTTTTTATAAATGTACGTGATAGGAACTTAGGAAACCCTGCACGAGATTTATTATTGCTTTCAAAAGGTTATAATAATATCTCTATTACTCAAACTGTTGCTGATTTCCTCTTTGATAAATATTATTCAGGTGGTATAGACTCGGTTATTTCATCATTTAATTTTATTTACGATAATAGTAAAGACGACTTCAATTTATCTGATGAAGAGTGTGCGTATTTTGGACAGGCTTTAGTTGAAATAAGATCAATCGTTGATGCGATAAGATATCTAAGAATGTTAAACAGAAAAATTCCGAACTCTTTTCCAATATTAAAAGCTCTTGGTAATGCTTATTTCAGAGATGGCAATAATGGGTTTGCTCTCAGATATTTAAGAGAGGCTCAATTGATTAAACCGGATGATTCTCAAGTAAACAGAATGATAAATGTTCTTAGCAGACGTTAATTAAAAGTATTAAACAATTGAAAAGTAAAATTATTATAATTGGTCCTGCATACCCTTACAGAGGAGGCAATTCTCTCTTTGTAACTTTTTTGTACGAAGTTTTATCTGATAATTATCAGGTGCAGATCTTGAATTACAAACTGCTTTATCCAAGTATTCTTTTCCCGGGCAAGACTCAGTTTGATTTAAGTAATGAAATAAAAAAAATTGATAGTTTGCGAATAGTTAATTCAGTAAATCCATTGAATTGGTTTCAGGTTGCTAACTATATAAATAAAGCTGATCCGGATTTGATTATATTTGATTGGTGGCATCCGTTCTTTGCATTTTGTCATTTTACGATAAGCAGTTTATTGAATAAAAAACTAAAAGAAAGAATTATATTCATTACAGAAAACTTTATATCTCACGAAAAAAACCTGTTTGAAAGCATTCTCACAAAAATTGGATTGAGCAACGCAAAATTCTTTATTGCCCTCTCTCAGAAAGTTGAAAGTGATCTAAAAGCTATTGCAGGAAAAAGAAAAATCTACCGCTCTGAACTTCCGGTTTACAATCACTTAAAGGGAAAGGAAAATCAAAAAAATGAAATAAGAAAGAGATTCAACTTTTCAGAAACGGATAAAGTATTATTGTTCTTTGGTTACGTTAGAAAATATAAAGGATTGGATTTGCTGATTAGAAGTCTAAAAATTCTCACTGATAACTTCCTTCAATTAAATTTAAAGTTATTAGTTGCTGGTGAGTTTTATGATAACAAAGAAAATTACACCAGACTTATTGATGAACTTAACTTGAAAGATAGAGTTATAATCTTCGACGAATATATTCCAAATGAAAAAGTAAAGGAATTTTTTATTGCCTCTGATTTAGTAGTTCTTCCTTACAGAAATGCAACACAAAGCGGAATTCTAAATCTTTCCTATGGTTTTAATAAACCTGTAGTTGTAACTGATGTTGGAGGTTTGTCTGAATTTGTAATTCCCGAGTGGACAGGAATTATTGCCAAAGGGGCTAATCCAGAATCTATTAGCGAGGCTATTAAAAGATATTTTGATTTATCAAACAAAGTTAATTTCGTTGAGAATATTAAGGAATATTGTAGGCGAAATACTTTTAATAGTTTTAGTGAGATTATAAAGAAAATTTTAGATGGGATAGAAGGGAGGAGATAAGTTAAATTGTTATTATATGTTTGGACTGCATTTTATTAGTAAATAACTTTTACTGCAATAACTATTTTATACATTATAGAACTTTATCAATGTTTTTATAATCCCCAGCTTTATATTCTTCTCTTGCTTCCTTAATTGAATGAAGATAATCCTTGCTTGAAAAAGCCCTCAAATCTTCAAGATATTCTTCAATTGTCTCCTGAACAGTTTTAGTAATTAAACTTTTTAATTCTTCAACGGTTAATTCACTGATTTTAGTATCCGGTTAACTATCCTTTTCAAGGATTTGATTTTTCTTTTGTACCTATTTTGATAAATATTTCTGGAAATTAAAGGTAAGGCTATCTTTAATAACTAAAATCTTTCTCTTTTTAAGAGAAGGGATTGGCTTTCCTACAGCGATCCTGCTCTTGGCCTTTAAAGGTATTTTTTCGGAAATGGATTCCACTATTTCGCCAACTTCTTAACCATTCTGTCAATTTTCTGTGACGGAATATCCTGTAGGTGTCTTTCAAAGATAAAAAGTATTTTTTACTGATTATTTCAAATCAATAAAATATCTATAAAGTTTTGACTTACTCTAATTCACCTTTACAATTACCATTGTCATATCATCGTGTTGCTGAGTCTTTCCGATGAATTTCTTTACCTCATTAACCAAAATATCTAAAAGTGCTTTTGATGATTCATAAGAATATTTATTCACAATTTCTATAATTCTCTCCAATCCAAATTCTTTTTCGTTTTTATCCATAGCCTCAGTAAAACCATCAGTATAGAATATGAATGTTTTACCTTTGCTCAAAGTTTCAGTATGATCTTGGATTATTTGTTTGAATAAATTTCCTTTTTCTAATCCAAGAGCTAATCCTCGAGGTGAAACTAATTTTACATTGCCTGATGCTTCAACTACAAGAACGGGATTATGACCAGCACGTGCAATTTTCATTTCGTTTTTATCAAGATCAATAATAGCATAAATCATACTGATGAATCTGCCACGATCAACATTTTCATAAAAGAGTTCATTCATCTCAGTCAAAACTTCTGAAGGGGAGTCAGATTTTTTTGCAATTGCTTTTATAAAACCTTTTGCTAAAGTCATATAAAAAGATGCTTGTGTTCCTTTGCCTGATACATCACCGATTACTATTCCCATTTTGTTATCAGTAATTTTTATGAAATCGTAGTAATCGCCACCAACTTCAAAAGCAGGAATACATAAAGAAGATATTTCAATTCCTTTCAGTGCTGGATTCTTTTTAGGAAGAAAACCTGCCTGAACAATTCTTGCTACTTCAAGTTCTTTTTTAAGGCGTTGTCTTTCAGTGATATTTTCAACGAATTTTGGCGCTAAAGATTCATAATCAATTTCTTTATCTCGTTTGAATATCAAAAAAAATCCTAATGACATCCATACCAGAGAATAAAGTATTACTTCAGTGAATTTATAATTATAAATATCAATTCCTTCAAAAACACTAATCTTCATAAAGAATATAAAAATCAGAAAAGAAAAGATTGTGGTAAGAATATCTGTTTTTACAAGTATTATCGAGATAATCAATCCGACAACAAAACTCAGGAAAATACTTAAATATAGAGGAGTAAAGCCAAAGTAAAAAAATAGCGAAAAGAAAAGAGAATTTAGAATTACGAATGCTATTTCGTCTTTAATAAATCTTTTTATACTTCCCGATATAAAAAATATCAGAACGATTATCATAACTGCATAGGAATTGAAAGCTGAATTAAATGCAGTTAAAACCGGTAATGATGCGGATATAAAATCAGGATTAAGAAAATCTTTCTTTGTAAGATTAATCAGGAAATAAGCACTTTGAAATTTGAAAACTATTAAAACAATTCCGGCAATGGCTGCACCAAAAACAATAGAATTCACAATTGCAATTCCAACTTTACTATGTAGAAAATATTTTTTGAATAGAAGGTCTATTGAAATAAACTTTTCATTCCATATCTCTCTGCAGAATGATTCTCCAACAGCCCAAACAATTACAGAAATCAGCATAATAAAAACTCCGCCAAGCAATATTCCTAAAAGAAATTCAATCCTGAAATTTGATGCTGTTTCGATGTATTGATCAGTTGCAAAAGCTAATAATATTAAAATACCTGGAACAATCCCTCGCTTTAAACTAATCTCATAGGATTTCAGTCTTTTAATTCCGACAACGATTACCAGAACAATTACGATTAGAACAAAAAGAACAATACTAACTATTTCATAAATATCGTTTTCATTTGATTTGATACTGTTCTCGAAGTTAAGCTTTATTTCATAATTTTTAACAACATTTCCTGTGAGGACAGCTTCCAGAGTTATATTTTGCTTTTCCTTGTTATTGTTGCTCCAGAAAAATCTATATTCTTTATAGGCATCTTTATCAGAGAATTCCTGCTTATTTATTCGGAAAGAAAAGTCAGAGCTTACAGAATTGGATTCCTCATTAAATTTAATAAAAGTGGATAGTCTGCTTATAAAGTTTTCAATGTATGCTAAAGCTGAGTCAGGTTCAAAGTTCTGTTTAATAAGTTTTTCATCAAAATCGTTACTGAAACCAATAAGATTCCCTTGTTGAGAAAACTTTAGACTAATGTTATGATAATTTCTTAGCTCTGCTTCCGAAGGATTTCCACTGATAGTCACACTTTCTTTTTTATCGCCTGTAAAATCAATTTCCCATAAGTAAGAGAATTCATTATTCCTGAGAATATTATTTGCTTCATCAAATTTTAGTTCGTCTCTCAGGGTGCTGATTAAAATATGATTTCTCTTTAAGGATAATCGGTAATTATCGTCCTTCTTATCAATAGATAATGATTTATAAATCTCTTTTGACTTCTTAATAATTTCATCTCTGTTAGTGTTTAAATTAATTCCACCATCAAGATGATAATCAGGCACTAAAAGTTTAATTACAAGGATTGATAAGAAAAAAATTGATAAAGAAAAAATTAGAAATTTGATTTTATTAAACATTTCAAAGCGAATTATTTTTATTAAAAAAAGCATTTGAAAAATGATATTTTTGTTATAGATATACAAATAATTAATTATCAGGCGTTTATTGCTTTTACGAGTCTTAATTTTTTTTGTTTTATTTCTTATTACAGTTTTTTCTCAGGATACAACTTATAGTCTTGCATTCAAGAAAAACCGACCTGTTGAAAGACATCCTGTTTTTTACAGACCTGATTTATCATATCAGATTCTTCAGCAATTCAGGCTGATACAGCAGGCAAATTCAGGAGATCCTATTGCTCAGCACGAATTGGGACTTCGTTTGCTTTTCGGCGATGGAATTGCTGCAGATACCTCTTCGGCAGTTTACTGGATAAAAAGAGCAGCTTTACAGAATCTGAATGCTGCTCAATACAATTATGCTTTAATGCTGCTAAATGGAATTGGTGTGGAATGGGATCCTTTCGAAGCTTTTAAGTTTTTTAGAAATGCATCTTTGCAGAATTTTGCTCCTGCTCAGTATATAACCGGAATTCTTTACACAGATAATCTTATTGTTCCTCGTGATTGGAGACAAGCCTTTTACTGGATAAATAAATCAAAATCAAATGGATATACAGTTGAAGAAGAAATAATTAAGATGCTTGAATCTAAATTACCTGATTCATTCAAGGATTCTTTGAATAATAAACAAGTCTCTTATGCTGATGAGAAAGTTAAACAAAATTCAGATAATGATTCTCATCAGGAATATTCTTCTCAATCTGTTGATGAGTCAATTGGTTTGAGTTTCATAGATTTTGACTTAAAGGAAAAAGATAAATCAATCAGTGAAGAAGAACTTATAAAAGATATTTTACTTACTAATATTGTTAAAGATAGTCTGATCACTAATGTTAAAACGATAGATGATTTCATAAATATTTATGGCTTTGAAAATTTTTTAGCTTTGGCTAAATATGATATACCTGAAGCTCTCACATTATTAGGTTATTTGCATAAACAAGGTAAATTTGTTGAGAAAGATAATTTGAAAGCTGTAGAATTATTTATCCTTGCAATAAAATATGATTCTCCAAAAGCACCATTGTTTTTGTTAGATTTAATTCAGAATAAACAATTTATTCAATCACTCAAAAATGAATTGAACAATAAAAACAACATTGCAAAATTTGTTTGGTATGGTCTTGCTCGATTTGGATTTATTGATGAAATAATCTTAAGAGATGCTTACGAATTGCTTAATGAAGCAGCAAAGAATCAGCACTTAAATTCTATAAATGAACTTGCATTAAACTATTATGTAGGTAACTATCTTCAAAAGGACGAACGGAGAGCCGTAGAGCTCTGGAAATATGCTGAAAGTTTGGGAAGTAAAGAAGCAACAATTAGAATTTTACTTTCAAAGATTTTCGATGAATCTGAAAAAGTAGATAAAAACATTATTAATTCTATGCTGAATTTTGAAGAAAAAGGCTCAATTTTAGCTCAGGTCGCATTAGGATTTTGTTACGAAAAGGGGAGAGGTACCAGAATTAATAAAGCTCTTTCAGCTAAGTTCTATCGTAAAGCAGCACAAAGAGGAAATCTTTTCGCTTTCGAGAGATTGAAAAATCTTTATGACAGTATAAGACCAAATTTATCCGAATTCAGAGTAAATTAAATATGGAATTAACATCAAAGCTTCCGGGCGTTAGTACTAGTATTTTTGCAATTATGTCAGAAATGGCAAATCGTTATAATGCAATTAACTTGTCACAGGGTTTCCCTGATTTTGATTTAAACCCTGAACTGATTGAGTTAGTTAATCATTATATGAAAAAAGGATTTAATCAATATGCACCAATGCCCGGAATACTTGAATTAAGAAAAAGTATCTCCGAAAAAATATTAAATCTATATAGTCATTTTTATAATCCGGAAAGTGAAATCACAATAACCGCAGGAGCAACTCAGGCGCTTTATACTGCAATCTCTGTTGTTGTTAACTCAGGTGATGAAGTAATAATGTTTGAACCGGTTTATGACTCTTATGCTCCCTCAGTTTTAGTAAATGGTGGTAAACCTGTTTTTGTTAAACTAAATCAAAGTGATTATTCAATTCCCTGGGATGAGGTTGAAAATAAAATAACAGAAAAAACAAAAGCTATAATCATTAACTCACCTCATAATCCTACCGGTAAAGTTATAAATCAAGAGGATATAATTTGTTTGGAAAATATTTTGAAAGAAAAAGATATCGTCTTAATAAGTGATGAAGTATATGAACATATTGTATTCGATTCAAAAAGGCACATTAGTATTTGTGAGTCTGAAATCCTGTCTGAAAAGAGTTTTATTATTTCATCTTTCGGAAAGACTTTTCACACAACCGGCTGGAAAATTGGTTACTGTGCTGCTCCTGAATATTTAACAAAAGAATTTAGAAAACTTCATCAGTTTATTGTGTTTGCTGTGAACACTCCGATTCAATATGCCTATGTGGATTTTCTGAAGAACCCCGGGAATTATCTTTTGGTAAATAAATTTTATCAGCAAAAGAGAGATTATTTCAGAAATAAAATTAAAGATTCACGATTCAGAATCCTTGATACTGAGGGTACATATTTTCAATTGCTGGATTATTCTTCTATCTCCGAAAAAAATGATTTTGAATTTTCACAATATCTCACCAAAGAAATTGGTGTTGCCGTTATTCCATTGTCGCCATTTTACAATTCTTATTATAATGATAAAATAATAAGAATCTGTTTTGCAAAACGAGATGAAATATTAAATGAAGCTTCGGAAAAATTATTGAAGGCTTAATTATGGATAAAAACTATCAAAAAAGAAAAGCCGCATACATTTCATTGATTATCGGATTTTTAATGTTCAGCGGAAAAATTACAGCTTACTTAATAACAGGTTCTGCTGCAATATTTTCAGATGCTTTGGAATCAATTGTCCATATATTTGCCACAGGAATGGCTCTTTTCAGTATCTATCTGAGTTCAAAACCGGCAGATGAATCACACTTTTATGGTCACGGAAATGTTGAATATTTCTCTGCCGGAATAGAAGGGATATTGATTATAGTTGCTGCATTGGCAATTATCTATGAAAGCGTTAATGCTTTGGTAACAGGCATTGAAATTCAAAAGTTAGATGTAGGAATCATAATCATCTCAGGGGCAGGATTTATTAATCTTTTTTTAGGACTTTTTCTAATCAGAGTCGGGAAAAAAACAGATTCGCTCACTCTTGTTGCTGATGGAAAACACGTGTTAACCGATTCGGTAACCAGCATTGGAGTAATAATAGCCCTTGGAATAGTTTTACTTACAGACATAAAAGAGCTTGATCCTATCCTTGCAATAATTATTGCCGCAAATATCCTTTTCACAGGTTTTAAACTTATTAAAGAATCAGTATCAGGTTTGATGAATGAGACTGATCAAAAAACATTAGAATCTATTACGAGTATTATAATCGAATCGAAAAGAAATTATTGGATAGATGTCCACCAAATGAGATTCTGGAAATCTGCTAATAAACTTTTCCTCGATTTCCATTTAATCCTTCCTTTTTATTTTTCAATAAAGCAATCACATCAGGAAGAAGAATATATTGCTAAAAAAGTTAAAGAAGAATTTCCTGAGTCAGAGGTAAAAATTCATTTTGATTATTGTTGGGATGATTTATGTTCATATTGCCTGACAGAAAATTGTGAATTTCGTAAAGCAAACTTTTCTAATAAAATAATTTGGAATAAAGAAAAAATTTTAGGAAAGACAGTCATTCCTGCACCGAGGTCTGAATAGCTTTTGGCTCTTTGACCTTAAGCAAAATTAGCATCCCTGTAAGGAAGAAAAACGCAATTGAAATAATCGCAATTCTTTGTGAATCAGTTATGTAACTAACTAAACCAAAAACCAATGGACCAACAACTGCAGAACTTTTTCCAAAGAAAGAATAAAAACCAAAGAATTCAGTCTTCTTTTCAGGAGGAGTAAGCAAAGACATAAAACTTCTGCTGATTGACTGACAAGAGCCCATTGCAGCACCTGCTAAAAGTCCGACCAAATAAAATTGACTTTTTGTTTCAATTATATAGGCCAGGAAAACAGTAATTATCCAAATAATTAGTGTATAGATGATAGACTTCTTTTGTCCAATTGAATCCGAAATAATTCCGAATATAATTGAGCCGATAATAGCAGTAGTTTGAACTGTAAGAAAGAAATAAATCAATTCCATTTCACTAAAACCCATTGTAGTGTGTGCATAATTACCGGCAAAGTAAATTACGGTATTTACTCCTTCTATATAAAAGAAAAATGCAAGAAGAAATACTGCAAGATTTTTGTAACTCTTTAAGTGAGAAATTGTATCCCAAACTCTCTTATATCCAATTTTCAGAAAACTTTCAGTGCGTTCAACTTTCTTTCTTGAATCTTTAAGAAAAAGAAAAAGCGGTAAAGAGAATATTAAAAAGAATAAAGCTGAAATAATGAAAGTCTCTCTGATTTTATCATCATTTATAAAAGGAAATACTATTGCAAGCGAAGCTAACGAACCGAAATAACCGGCTGCAAAACCATATCCACTAACTCTGCCATAATTTTTTGGTTCTGTAATTTCGGGAAGAAAAGCATCATAGAAAACCAAACCTGCTTCAAATCCAATATTTGCAAGAACAAATAATAAAATACCTGATAAAACATTTCCTTCATTAACAAAGTAAAGCGAAGCTGTTGAGAAAATACAAAGTAAAGTGAAGAATAGTAAAAATCTTTTTTTGCCGGCTGAATAATCTGCTATTGCTCCAAGAACCGGAGAAATAATTGCAGTAATTGTCATAGAAATACTTGTAGCCAATGACCAGTATAAATCACCAATTGCTTCGCCTTGTGCCACTACTTTTTTAAAGTAAACTGCGTATAGAAAAGTTGCAACTATAATTGCAAATGATGTGTTTGCAAAATCAAATAAGGACCATATAAATATTTTTTTATATTTCCTCATCACTACCTTTAGAGGAGGTTTTATTTATGGTGTCATCTAAAAGTCCTCTCCCTGTTTTTTTAATTTCACCGGATTTTTTTAATTCAACTAAAATTGAGTCCAAAACACCATTTAGGAATTTGCTGCTTCCTTCGGTGCTGTAGTTCTTTGAGATTTCAATTACTTCATTGATTGTTACTTTCGGTGGGATATCTTCAAAGAACAAAAATTCACAAATTCCCATTCGGAGTAAAATTTTATCAATCAATGCAATCCTGTCCATTTCCCAGTTACTGGTTTTATCTTCAATAAGCAAGTCGAATTTTTTTCTGTTTGATACTACTCTGAAAATCAGATTTGAACCAAATTCTCTATCAGATTTATCACTTACATCGTGGAAAATTTCGTCAATATGTTTTTGTAATTCATCGTTGTTCATTTCAAAAGCATATAAAACCTGAAGAGCTTTTTCTCTAATACGTCTTCTTTTGAAAACTTTGCTCATAATTACCTTTAAATTGAAAATAACCAGAAAACTGTTAGTGCTAATGATTCTCTTAATCTGTTATACAGATTTGAGCCAATGCCCATATAAAAATCTGAAGCAACAGTTTTTATTTTAATTTGGTGAAAATTACTAATTTCTCTTATTCTCACAAGATGGAATGAATCAGAAATAACAATTATTTCATATCCGGGATATCTTGGTAAAATAACATTCTTAATGAATTGAATCTGCTCATTTGTGGATGAAGTCTTAGTTTCCAACTCTACATTTTCGAATTTTGGATTAACTGTTTTGAAATATTCATAAGCAACTTCAGCTTCGCTTTTTTCTCCCGGTGCATTTCCGCCTGTAAAATATATTTTTTTTATTAGTCCACTTTTTGATAAATCAGCAGACTTTTTTACTCTTGCTGCTAAAATTGGACTTGGTCTATTATCTGACCAAACAGCAGCCCCCAGAACTATTAAAATATTTTTTTTCTCATTACTTATTGATTTTTCATTTAATTTATTTTCATTTAATAAAATGAACAAATTTGAAAAAAGAAGAAAGGCTATCATTAAAACTACAGTGGAAAGCAAAGCTTTACCGCTTAAAACTTTTGGTTTTGTTTTAGAGTAAAATATATAAAATGCAAAATATACGATTACGAACAGATGCAGAGTAAAACATAATCCCGTAAATAATTTATTCCCATATTGACCAAAAAAGTAATATTTATTAAACGGCATTTGACTATGATTTGAGTAATATCCCATTCCCAGAAAAAGATAACTTAAAAACAGAAGGATAGATGTTTTAGCAGGTTTGATTCTATACTTTTTGAAAAAGAATATTATTTCAAAAATCAGTACTGAATAAAAAATTATAGTTAGAAGATTTCCAGTTAAGAAGAATTCAAAGTATTTCAAAGAAAGAAACTGATTATCGTATTTTATGTAAATAATAGAAACCAGCTGAAGAATCAGTAGAGATATGGTTAATATTTCTAATCCTTTACTTCTTGATTTCATATCGTAATCTTAATAAAAAAAATTTTTATTTATAGTAAATATAAACTCCATAAAAAATAATTGATTCGTATAGTATCATCTATTATTTTTGTATTGCGGTGTACAGAAGGTTAACCCCCAGACCTTTTGTATGGGCAGGCCCGATGGCTTCGGTCATCGGGTTCTTTTTTTTATATATAACTTAACCATAGCACACCTAATACTAAGCTCAATAAAGTTATAATAATTCCGGATTTTAAGTATTCAACAAATTTAACGTTCACCCCTCTTTTTCTTGCCATTTCAACCACAATGAGATTGGCAACAGAGCCCAGCAAGGTCAGATTACCTGCGAAAGTTGAAGATAATGCGAGTGTTAACCAAATCTTTTCTGGGTTTATCATTTCTTTAATTATCGGACTCAACATTAAAACCGCTGGCACATTCGAAATCAGATTGCTTAAAACTGAAGAAATTATGGCAATATTGATTATTCTTTTCTCACTGAAAAATTGCAAATCTGAAATTTTAACTACTGAGTTTAGTAAATAATTAGTCTGATGTGAAATAATAAACAAACAAGAAAAAAAGATTAGAAGTGAAAAATCTACCTCAAGAAAAACTCTTTCAGGTTTAATTCTCCTTGTAATAAGCAAAGTAGAGGAAGCTGCTAAAGCAGTTATTGCTACAGGAAAACCAATTAAAAAAGCAATTAACATAATTGATAAAACAACCGTGCTTTTAATGAAAAGTGGTTTATAAATTTTTGGCTCTGAAATAAAATTTTCTTCAAATTTCTCGTTTTTGAATTCCTTCCTGTAGATTAAAGAAATTACTAATACAACTAATATTAGGCAGATAATTGAAATAGGGAACATATAGAACATAAATTTAATGAATGACATCCCCGATTGAATTCCTATTATCATGTTCTGAGGATTTCCGACAATAGTAGCAGCGCTGCCAATGTTAGACGATGTTGCTAATGCAATCAGATAGGGAATTGGATTCCTTCTCAGATGCAGTACTATCTCTATAATCATCGGAGTGAACATTATAACTATTGTATCATTAAGAAAAAGACTTGATAATATACCCGAGCTGAATGTTAAAATAATTAATAATTGTTTTGGTGATTTTGAATAGGTAATAACTTTATTGGTGATGATGTTAAAAAAGCCAGCTAATCTTAAATTAATATTTATTATCATCATTGCGAAGATTAAAACTATTGTATCAATATCAATTAATGAAAAAGCTTTACCCAGATTCATCTCGTTTAATACAATTAATGCTGAAGCTCCGATTAATGAAATGGTAGCTCTGTTCATCCTGAATTTAGGAAAACTTCCAATTGCAATTCCAAATAAACTTAAAAAAATTATTAAAAGACTTAAATATTCTTTCATTTCATTAGTCGAATTTAATTGCTGAACAAATTTACAATCATATCTTTGTAAAGTCACATTTGAATTATTTGTTAAAAGGGTAAATATGACCAAAAACAAAACCTCTGTGTTTAATAAAATTCTGGATTTAATAGAAACCATCGGAAATAAACTTCCTCATCCTGCAACTTTATTCGCAATTCTCGCTCTACTGGTTACAATTATCTCTTACATTGGGGAACTTCTCAGTTTAAGTGCAATTCATCCAGCCGATAATTCAATTATAAAAGTGAAGAATCTTCTTTCATCCGATGGTATAAGATGGATTTATACAAATGTGGTTTACAATTTCGTAAATTTTCCTCCTCTTGGGTATGTATTAGCTGTAATGATTGGAATTGGAGTTGCCGAAGGTTCTGGCTTATTTAATTCGATGATTCGTGCATTAGTTTTAAAAGCGCCAAAAAGATTAATTACAGGAGCAATAGTTTTTGCAGGAGTGCTTTCTCATTTAGCTTCAGAGGCAGGTTATGTTATTCTCATTCCTTTGGGAGCAACAATTTTTTATGCATTAGGTCGTCATCCGATGGCAGGACTTGCAGCAGCATTCTGTGGTGTTAGTGGTGGTTTTGGTGCAAATTTTCTTATTGGTTCAATTGATCCAGTTTTAGCTGGTCTAACTCAATCTGCTGCGAATATTATTAACCCTGATATTAAAATTAATGCTGCAGTTAATTTTTATTTTATGTTTATCTCTGCTGTGATGATAGTTTTAGCAGGAACGTGGATTACAGAAAAAATTGTTGAACCTCGTTTGAAAAACTACGAGGGCAATGCTGAAAAAATACCCGTTGATGATTTGACAGCTGATGAAAAAAAAGGTCTTAAATGGGCAGGTCTTAGTTTGCTTCTTACTGTTATTTTTCTTGTTCTTACCATAGTTCCCGAAAATGGAATATTTAGAAATCCTGTAACAAAAGAAATTCTTCATTCCCCTTTTTTTGACGGAATAATAACAGGAATCCTGGTGTTTTTTTTAGTACCGGGATTGATATACGGAATTGCTGTTAAATCAATAAAAAATGACAAAGATTTTATGAGGCATATTATAAAATCAATGGGGACTCTATCAACATACATAGTACTGGTATTCTTTGCAGCTCAATTTGTTTACTTTTTCAGATACAGCAATCTCGGATTAATTATTGCAATTGATGGTGCTCAATTTTTAAAGAGTATTGGATTAACGGGAATTCCGCTTTTGGTTGCCTTTGTTTTAGTCTCAGCTTTTATCAATTTATTTATGGGAAGTGCTTCAGCTAAGTGGGCTATTATGGCTCCGGTTTTTGTCCCGATGTTTATGTTACTGGATTATCATCCCGCATTAACGCAGGCTGCTTTCAGAATTGGTGATTCAGTTACAAATTTAGTTACTCCTATGATGAGTTATTTTGCTTTGATTGTAGCTTTTGCTCAGAAATATGATGAAAAGTATGGAATCGGAACGATAATATCTACGATGATACCATATACTGTTTTGCTGACAGTTTTTTGGATTATTGTGCTAATTCTTTGGATGCTGATTGGTCTGCCTCTTGGACCAGATGGACCATTATTTTTAGCAAAATGATGTGAGTAAAGATTTAGGATTTCTTTTTTAATTTCTTTACTGCTCGGGCTAATTGATGAATTATCTGGTGTATAACTTCATAAGGTACTCCATCGTAATGCTTTGATTGAAAACGCATATCGCACTGGTCGTTTACATAATCTATTACAACAAATCTTTCATCTTCAGTTATTGCAATCTCAGAGGAAAAGAAATCCAATTGTGTGATTTTTGCAATTCTTGAAGTGATTCGGAACAGCTTAATTAAATTAAATTGCTGAATATCTTCTCTTGTCAATAATGAATAAATATGAGTCTGATCATCCCACCAACAACAAAATGATTTTCCGAAAGCCCAGAAACACCTGAACCAGGCTCGTTTACCATTAAAATATCTTGGAACAACTTTTTCCTGAAGAATATATTTATCCTCATCGAGATTTTTTCTTTCTTCAAGAACTTCTTTTAATGTTTCAGCCCCAGTTACAACTCCAATTCCACCACCAGTTGTATTGCAAGGTTTGATAATAAAAGGTCTCCCCAACACAGACAATTCTTCTATTGAAAGCTTTATAGTCTCATTTTTTTTGTGAGGCGGAATTATAATCGAATGAGGAACTTGTAAACCACCGGTAATAAATTCTAAATGCATGGAAGCTTTGTCGGTTGAGTGTTTTACTTTATCATAGGGGTTAAATATTCTGCATTTCCTTTTTTGTAAAATTTCACCTAATTCTGTGAAATCATCATCAACATCCGATGCTCTATCCAAGTATGAGCGAAAAGATATTCTTCTATTTTTTACATTTTCAGTAACTTCATAAATGTTATAATAAGATATTCTGAATGTAGATAATCCATTTTGCTGGAGAATGTTCTCGACTTCATCTATAAAGTCAATATCGTATTCCCATTCGTAGCTGATTGCAAAATCAAATTTTTCCATCTAATATTTGTTTAACTTTTAATACTGAATAAAGAATTTCTATTTTTGTAAGGATTAAAATAATTATCAGACTACAAATAATTTATGGAGAAGAACTTCTCAGCTTTAACTTTGATTTTCCTGACGGTTTTTATTGACCTCTTAGGATTTGGTTTACTTATTCCTGTTTTGCCTTCTTTTGGAGTCAATGTTCTGAATATTGATGAGTTTTCTATCGGAATTGCAATTTCAATTTATTCATTCATTCAGTTTCTATTCAATCCGATTTTTGGAAAAATTTCTGATAAAAACGGTCGTAAACCCGTGATACTTTTTTGTTTATTATTGAATGCACTGGGTTATTTAATTTTTGCATTTACTGATAACTATTTGATTCTCTTAATATCAAGAATCATTGCTGGAATTGGTGGTAGTAGCATTTCTGTTGCTCAGGCTTACATTGCAGATATTACGACTCCCGAAAGTCGTTCAAAAGGAATGGGAATAATTGGCAGTGCTTTTGGTTTGGGTTTTGTTTTCGGTCCTCTTCTCGGCGGAATTCTTGCTGAATATGGTTATCAAATAGTTGGTTTTGTATCAGCAGGTTTTTCATTAGCTGCTTTGATTTTAACTTTCTTTATGTTGCCCGAATCTTTGAAGTTCTCTTACAAAAAACAAACTCAAACTGATAGAAAAATCAGACTAATAAATACACAATCATTTAAATATGTTTTTAGCAAACCTGATTTAGGATTACTAATAAGTTTATTCTTTATTCTAACATTTTCCTTTGCAAACATTTATGGAACTTTTGCCTTGCTCGGAATTCAGGTTTATAAATTTACAGATAAGCAAAATGGATATATGTTTGGAATAACTGGAATTGTTTCTGCTTTAGTGCAAGGAGTTTTCATTGGAAAAATTTCAAAATTTCTGACTAAGAAAAAAATCATCATAATTGGGTCGTTGTTAGTAAGTCTGAATCTTGCTCTTATTCCTTATTCTGTGAATTTTCTTGGATTGGCAATTGTTTCTGTTTTCCTTTCAATTGGAACTGGAATTTTACAACCAACTGTTCTAAGTTTAATTTCAGAAGTTACTTCAGAATCTGAGCAAGGATTGATACTTGGAATCAATCAATCAATGTCAGCTTTTGCACGGATGCTTGGTCCGCTTTGGGGAGGATTTGCCTTTAAATATTTAGGCTATCCATTCCCATTTTTGACAGGTGCATTTTTTACCGCGATAATGTTTTTAATTGCTATTTTTTATTTACCTAAAAAAATAAAACTTGATTAGATAAAAATGTTCAAAGTTGGAAAAATTACTATCGAAAAAGCCCTTTTGCTTGCTCCTATGGAAGATGTTACAGATTTATCTTTTCGTTTGATCTGTAAAGAACTCGGAGCTGATGTTGTTTATACAGAATTTGTAAATTCAGAAGGATTAGTTCGTGGAAGTGAAAAGACTCATAAGAAACTCAAAATATCTGACTTAGAAAGACCAGTCGGAATCCAAATTTACGGCGGTGAATTAAATTCAATGATTGAAGCAGCAAAAATTGCTGAAGCAGAAAATCCAGATATTATTGATATAAATGCTGGCTGTTGGGTTAAAAAAGTAGTTGGCTGCGGTGCGGGTAGTGCGCTGATTAAAAATCCACTTTATCTCCAATCTATAGTTGGTGAAATAGTTAAAACAGTAAAAATACCAGTTACAGTAAAAACCCGAATTGGATGGGATGAAAACGATATAAAAATTGTGGAAATAGCAGAAAGATTGCAAGATGTCGGAGTTGCTGCTTTAACCATTCATTGCAGAACAAGAAAAATGGGACATCGAGGCGACCCTGACTGGAGCTGGATTAACCGAGTCAAAGAAAAAGTTTCCATTCCAATTGTTCTTAATGGTGGAGTATTCACTGCAGAAGATGCCAAACGCGCTTTCGATGAAACTAATGCCGATGCAGTTATGATTGCTCGAGGTGCTATCGGAAATCCCTGGGTTTTCACTGAAGCAAAAGAATTGATTTCAACCGGTTCAATTATCACTCAAACTGATGAAGAAAAAAGAATAAAAACTGCTTTACGACATCTTCAAATATCAATCGAGATTAAAGGTGAAAGACGAGCTGTAATTGAGCATAGAAAATTTTACACAGGTTATCTTAAAGGATTACATCATTCATCAAGAATAAGAAATGAGTTAATGAATTATACTGATTATGCTTCAGTTGAAAATTGTCTGATGAAATATCTTGAAGAATTAAGATTTCATAGTTACTTGAAGAGTTTGATTTAGTAGAATACAGATGATGCAGATTGCACAGATTATCAATGACGAAAACATAAATGAATTTGCCACAAAGACTCTAAGACACGAAGTTTCTTTGTGCCTTAGTGGCATTTAATCTTTATCTGTGTAAATCCGTTCAATATACTTAATCTGTGTTCTATTTCTTTATTATCATAAAAAAAATTACACAGGAAAAAAATGACCATTTCAAAATTAGCAAGAGTCATATCAACACTATTTGTTCCACCGAGTTTTTCACTAATTACCTACATTTTGTTCGCAATTTTTATAGAAGAAAATTCGAGCAAATCAGTTGCACTAATAGTTATTACTACATTATTTGGATTTGTATTCCCAATTATGATGTTTGTTATAATGAGAAAAAAAAATTTAGTCTCTGACAAAGATGCTTTGATAAAAGAACAACGAACCATTCCTTTCATTATTGCAACTCTGATTTATTTAGTTGGACTGTTTTTTTTGATATACTTTGATGTAAGTTTAACTTCGATTGCCTTTTGGTTTTGTTTTATATCAAATACAATAATAACAATCATAATCAACAAATTCTGGAAAATCAGTATTCACTCAATGGGTGCAAGCGGTGCATTTGCTGCATTGATTTTCGCATTTAAAATAGTTGCAATTCCTTTCATTATTATTGTTCTTTTAGTAGGTTGGTCCAGAATAGAATTAAAATGCCACACACTTTCGCAAGTTGTTGCAGGAATTGTTTTAGCTTTTACATCTGTTTATTTTCAGATGTATTTAATAACAAATTATTTTTTTTAGTATGATTAAATATGAAATAGCACCCAACACGGCAATAATCACTCTCAACAGACCTGATAAAAGAAATGCACTTAATCCCGAAATAGTGAATGAATTAAAGCAAGCAATAATAAAATCAGAATCAGATAAAGAAGTTAAGTCAATAATTTTAACAGGAGAGGGAAGTGCATTTTGTGCTGGTGCTGATTTAGAATATTTGAATAAGATAAGAGACTTCTCACCGTTGGAAAATGAAAAAGATTCAAAGAACCTCGCCGAATTATTTGAGAAAATCTTTTTCTGCTCAAAACCAACAATAGCCGCAGTAAATGGTCCCGCAATAGCTGGCGGCTGCGGTTTAGCAACTGTTTGTGATTATGTATTTGCAGACAAAGAAAAAGCAAAGTTCGGCTATTCTGAAGTTAAAATTGGATTCGTGCCTGCAATCGTTTCAGTCTTCTTAGTAAAACGTACATCTTCTTCAAAAGCATTTCAACTTATGTTGAGTGGTGAAATTATTGATTCAAACTCAGCAAAAGAATTTGGAATTGTAGATTTTATCAGCTCCAATCCCTTAGAAGAAGCAGAAAAATTTGCTGATAAACTTAATTCAAATTCACAGGAAAGCATTCAGTTTATCAAATCAATAAAGAAGTTTTTTGAATTTTCTTCTATTGATAATTCTGTTAAATATCTACTCGAACTAAATGCGTTAAGTCGCACGACAGATGATTTCAAAGATGGTTTACTAAAATTTTTAAGTAAGTGAAAGGAATACAAATGGACTTAAAGCAACACATCCGAAATATAAAAGATTTTCCAAAAACCGGAATTATGTTTCGGGACATTACTACTTTATTGAAAAATACTGATGCAATGGAATTTACAGCTGAGACTTTATATGATTTTTGTAAAGATAAAAATATCAATAAAGTCGTTGGCATTGAGTCACGAGGGTTCATTTTTGGAGCAATACTTTCAAGAATGTTAAATGCTGGATTTGTCCCTGTCAGAAAACCTGGTAAATTGCCTGCAGAGAAAATATCAGAATCTTATCAACTCGAATACGGAACTGATACATTAGAAATTCATTCAGATGCAATTCAAAAAGGCGATAGAGTTTTGATTCACGATGATTTACTCGCAACTGGTGGCACTATGGAGGCAGTTTGTAAATTAGTTGAAAGACTTGGTGGAGAAGTTGTTCAGATTTCTTTTATTGTTGAACTGAGCTTTCTTAACGGAAGAGAAAAACTATCTAAATTTGATGTTCGTTCAATTGTTTTTTATGAGGATGAAAATTGAGTGCGGTTCACTGGGCTGACAGTGTGAACTATAAAAGGTCTGTCTGATAAATCAACTTAATCAGTATAATACTTTTTCTTTTTCTGAAATTATAAATACGAACTCACCTTTGATTTTATTTCTTGGAATCATTTTAATCAATTCATCTGGTTTACCTCGCCAGATTTCTTCAAATTTTTTAGTTAATTCCTTACAAACTATTATATCCCTTTCTGACATATATTTTTTGAGTTCGAAAAGCAATTTTTCAACTCGATAAACTGATTCATAAATTATTATCATCTGCTTTTCTGCGGCAAGTTCTTTTAGTTTCTTTTCTCTGCCTTTTTTTTGAGGAAGAAAACCTTCAAAGATGAAAGAATTTATTTTCATTCCGGAGACTACTAAAGCAGATAATAAAGCAGAAGCCCCGGGAATAGGTATAATGTCTATATCATTTGTAACACATTCAGAAATAAAAACAGAACCGGGGTCAGAGATAGCAGGAGTTCCAGCATCACTAATTAAAGAAACTTTTTGAACGGATTTAATTCTGTCAATCAGATAAGTGATTTTATTTTTCTCGTTAAATGCATTTAGTGAAATTAACTCTTTATTTATTTCATACTTCTTTAAAAGCACGGAACTGTTTCTTGTATCTTCGCAGATAATGAAATCTGATTGTTTCAAAGTTTCAATTGCTCTGAATGAAATATCCTCGAGATTACCTATTGGCGTGCTGACGATAAATAATTTCATTTTAATAAAACGCAAACGGCTCTCAGAAATTGGAGAGCCGTTCAACGTGCAAGTAGTTTAATTAATTGTTATTAGTTACGGCATTAATTTCAAAACTTTTCTGATAATTTCCAAGCCCTCTTTTATTTCATCTTCATTTATTGTTAAAGGTGGTCTGAAACGAATTGACTTTTCTCCACAACCAAGAATTAAAAGTTTATTATCATAACATAAATCTCTGAATCTATTCCTTTCATCAGTACTATTAAAATCAAAAGCACACATTAATCCTTTACCTCTTGCGTTTGAGATAATATAAGAAAACTCGCTTTGAAGTTCTAAAAGACCTTGTAATAAGAATTCGCCGACAACTCTTGCGTTTTCAACAAGGTTATCATTTTTTATAACGTCAAGAATAAATTTTGACCTAACCATATCAGTTAAATCTCCGCCCCAGGTGGAGTTAATTCTACTTGAAACTGTGAAACAATTGGTTTCAATTTCATCAACTCTATCTGAAGCCATAATTCCACATACCTGTGCCTTTTTGCCAAAAGCGATAATGTCAGGCTTAACGAAATGCTCATAAGCCCAGAACTTTCCTGTAAGACCAAAACCTGTTTGCACTTCGTCGAAGATTAACATAATTTCATTTTCATCAGAGATTTCTCTCAGATTCACTAAAAATTCTTTTCTGAAAAAGTTATCGCCACCTTCTGCCTGAATTGGTTCGATTATTATCGCAGCGATGTCATCGGGATTATTTTTTATTGCAGAATAGATTTCATCAATTGCTTGATTTTCTAATTTTATGACTTCATCTAAATTTTGCTCTAAAGGAAATTTAATTTTAGGATTGATAATCCTAGGCCAGTTGAATTTCGGAAACCATTTAATTTTTGTTATATCAGTATTGGTTAAAGATAAAGCATAACCACTTCTTCCGTGAAATGCCTCTCTGAAATGAATTACTTGACACCCTTTTTCTTCTCTATAACCTTTCTGGAAATTTTTCTGAACTTTCCAATCGAAAGCAACTTTCAGAGCATTTTCAACTGCAAGAGTTCCGCCACTTACGAAAAACAGATGTTTCATAAATTCAGGTTTAGCCACATCAGCAAATGTTTGCACAAAATCTGCCATATAAGTTGTATATATGTCAGAATTTGATGGTTTATTCACACTAACAAAACCCAAAGTATTTTGAATCTCATCATTTGAAAGATGAGGATGGTTTAATCCAATAGGTGAGGATGCAAAAAATGTGAAATAATCTAAGTAACTATCACCGTTTCGTTCATCAAATAATCTCACTCCGCGACTTTTAGATAAATCAAGAATTAACTCGAATCCATCGGCTAAAATGTACTTACTAAGAATATTCTTAACGTTGTTTGGATTAATGCTTGGTTTATATATAGTATTAAAATTTATAATGTCGTTCATAAATATCTCCTTTACTAAAAGAAATTATTGGGAATTTGTTAACAGCAGGGATTAAAGAAAAGACTAAAAGACGTTTTCGAAGTTAGAAACGAAGTAGCTTCTAAGAGAAATGTGCGATATTTTATGAGATTGATTCATAACTATTTCAAATTTAATTACTTGAAAAGAAAAATTCAAAGATAAGTTGTTAAAAAATTATTACTTACAGATTTAAGCTATTACTTCAATAAAAACATTTTACCCATCTTTGCTTTTAATTCTTTTTCACGTTTAAGATCATCTGATTTGTTATCAAAATGCTCATAATAAATGATATCAAGCGGGATTCTGTTTTTTGTAGATTTAACAAGACCGGAATTGTGTTGAATAAGACGTTGCTGAAGATTGGAAGTCATACCGATGTAGCGTTTGTTATCTT
>CALEBT010000067.1 GCA_937942875.1 uncultured Ignavibacterium sp.
AGATGTAAATCATCTTCATAGCGATGAAGCATTTCAGGAAATGCTCAAAGAGATGAAACTACCGAGCAGCGATGCAATTGGTGATTGGCTAAGAAGAGTAGGCAGTAAAGAAACAGAAAAACAGCTTTGGTTGGTTATGCAGTCAATACTGGAAGCAGTTGATAAACCAGGCAACATTTTAGATATAGATGCAACTATCATTGAATCAAAGAAAGAAGATGCTCAAAAAACTTACAAAGGTAACTATGGCTATCAGCCGTTGCTTGGAATAATATCAGAAAATTCTATGGTAGTAGGGAGTGATTTCAGAGAAGGCAACATCTCGCCGCAGAGTGGGTTGGTTGAGTTTATAGAAAGCTGTCGGAGAAATTATCCACAGCAGATAAGATAACTATCGGCTGCTAAAATTTAGTTTATCACGAAAGATACATCATCATTCAGAGTGACGCACCAATAAAAAACATTCAGCTATTTACAGAGACATGTTACAGACTGCATTTAGCTCCGCTTCCTTCCTGCCTGGCGGCAGACAAGTAAGATTATAAAACTTAAACACGTTAGACCCTCAAAAAAAATAGCCTTATTAACTCACGGGGATTAGTTTGTCCGACACAGCAGAATAAGTATAATATTTTATATCTACAGGACTCAAAATTCTAACTGAAGAGAAAAACTTGGAACATAAAGTAGATTCAATGACTAATATTATTTTGACAGAAAAAAATCTCTGATTTTGTGCTATATATATGATTTTAGGAAAGAACATAACTGGCACCGGATTAGGTTGAGCATACAAATTTGTGATTAAAATAAAATTTATACTCACAAATTATACAATACAGAGTATTTTCATTTTTAGATTTTGAAAATGAAAAGCTAAGTAATTGAGCTATAATTTCTCATAGATACTTTTCGATTGTGCTTTATTATCATCTTCTCCAATTATCATCTTCTCCAATAATTAGTTAAGGTTTTGTTTATTTAAGTACGATGAATTAGTTGAGGAATTAACAACCCTATATAATGAGCTATGGGCAGGATGAGTAAGTCCATTTGAGTTGTAATTTCCATTTGAACGGGTTTGCTTGTTACTGGGATTAATAACTGGATAATTTGAAAATCTGCCTACTGATGCATATTTACTTAGTCCATTTTGCGTAGATGTATTTTGCAAATAAATTTTATGCTGTACAGGAATAGTATAAATGTTTTCCGATTCTACTCTTTTGATTTTAGAATAAATCAATCCAACGAAAAGAAAGATTATTAAACTTGCAATAAGACCAAGCGAAAAAACAATAATAATTGATTCTATGCTCATAATTTTTCCTTATATTTATTTAAAAATTTTTTCAACAGCTCAATAAATATGAGATACTACTGTCAATCAATTCAGATGGTTTTAATAACTCTGCTTAGTTATTAAATATCTCTTATCCGATTAACTGTGCCCTTCTCTTTAATAATTTTTATGCACTAATGTTTTTCTTGCTTTACATTACTATTTGGTAATTAAATAAAAAATCCGATGAGTACTCTTTCTTATGTTAAAGCCTCGTACTTTTATTTACATCCTTAAACTTTTATTAATCACGTCTATACTTTTCTTATTTACTCTACTATATTTTTAGAGTACTCTTGAACTTCATCTCTGCTTTAATCAGTCATCTAAATGACTTAGAATTTATAATTGTAAAGTGAGAGACCTTTGTTTGTTATATAAATTTATTTTTTCGCGCTATTCTGTTCGTTTTATCTTCACTATTATTTAATTTATGACTCATTACAATTGATAAGCCACTCAATAATGCTGTTTTCGGAAAGAATTCAAGGTTTAAAGAAATAAAAAGTGTTTTGATTCAATACACTTTTTTAAGATGAAACATTTATATGTGGAAATGAATAAATGACAGTAAACATTATTAAGGGCAAAAGGCTGAACTAAAAATATTGAATGTTGAATGTTAAATGATAAATGTTTAGTTATTGATTTTGAAGAATGGAAAGAGAATTTACCACAGAGGCACAGAGAAACAGAGTTTTGAATTTTATACTAAAGGATTGTATTGTCTTTACCGATAATTATTTGTAAGTTTATGTAGATTAAATCTAAATAGTATGGAAAGATAAAATGAAAAAAGCCAGCGAATTAAATTTTGGTGAAAAAGGAATTATAAAAGACATTATTACTTTGAACCCTTCATATAAAAGAATAATTGAAATTGGTTTTACACCAGGACAAGAAATACAACTTGTTAATACATCAATATTTAATGATCCTTTGACCTTTTCTTTAAGAGGTACTTTAATTGCTCTGAGAAAAAATCAAGCCGACTGCATAATATTAAATTGAATCAATGCCTGAAATTCCTTTAATAAATTTAGTAGGACCTCCTAATTCAGGAAAGACTACCCTTTTTAATATTTTCAGCGGTAAACACTTTAAAACTGTAAACTACCCTGGTTCGACTGTTGAATATTCATCAAGTGATTTCTTAGATAAATTCAATATTAAAGCTAAAATACTTGACTCCCCAGGCTTGATTTCATTAAATGCAAATTCACCAGATGAAGAAGTTGCAGTTGAGTCATTATTTTATCAGCCGAATAACGGAATACCTAATTTAATACTCGTAACAGCTGACGCCAGCCAGATAACCAGACATTTATTATTAACCAAACAAATAATAGAAGCAGGATTTAAGGTTGTTTTAGTATTAACTATGATAGACATCCTGAACAGAAAAAATCTGAAAGTGAACACAAAACTACTTTCAGAAATTTTAGGGATTGATGTAGTTACTGTGAATGCAAGAACAGAAGAAGGAATAGATGATTTAATCAGAGTTATAAAAAAAAATCTCAGTGGGGCAAAAAGCACTCCTGAATATCAACGCTTGAATGAATTCAAGGAAAAAGAATATTTAATAAAAACTTATGAAGACATTGAAAAAATAGTAAATCAAGTTATTGAGCCGCTTAACCCTGATATTCAAAATGCTAATAGACAACTTAATATTCTCAATCCCCTTTTAAGAGAATCTACTCAAAAGCCGGATGCTTTAACATTAAAGATTGATAAAATTCTTTTACATAAATACTTCGGTTTTATTTTCTTTCTAATAATGATGGGAGCAATTTTCACTTCAATATTCTGGTTAGCTGCTCCACTGATGGATTTAGTTGATACTCTCTTCTCTATCCTTGCCAGTTATGCTTCTGAGACATTGGGAAACAATTGGTATTCAGATTTAATATCAGACGGAATAATCAGCGGAACCGGAGCGGTACTAATTTTTCTTCCACAAATTTTAATTCTGTTTTTAATACTTGGATTATTAGAAGATACAGGCTACCTTGCACGAGGAGCAATGTTAATTGATAAACCACTTTCGAAAATCGGATTGAATGGTAAATCATTTGTTCCAATGCTCTCAGGATTTGCGTGCGCTATTCCGGCAATTTTATCCACAAGGACTATTTCTAACAGGCGTGAAAGACTTTTAACAATCTTTATCATTCCTTTAATGAGCTGCAGTGCAAGACTACCTGTTTACGTTTTGCTCATTGCTTATTTAATACCATCTGATAGACCGTGGCTGGGGGGATTTATACTATCATTTGTTTATCTGGTAAGTATAATATTATCTGTAATAGTTGCATATGTGATTAATAAGTTTAATAAGAGTTTAATAAAAGAAAAAGATGATTCATCTTTCATTCTCGAATTACCAACATATAAACTTCCGAAATTAAGAGTAGTACTCAGGAATTCGTTTGAAAATTCAAAAGAATATATTCTAAGAGCAGGACCGATAATTTTAGTTTTATCACTTATTATTTGGTCACTCACTTATTTACCTAATAATGTTCCCGACTTTGATAAAACCGGTTTAACTGAAGATGAAATTGTTCAATTAGAAAAAGCGGAGAGAATTTCGAATTCTTATGCAGCAAAAATTGGGACATTTATCGAACCAATAATGCATCCTCTGGGATTAGACTGGCGAGTTGGAGTTTCACTAATTGCTGCGTTTGCTGCCCGTGAAGTATTTGTAAGTTCAATGGCTCTTATTTTTAAGGTAACGGATGATGAGAATATTCAAACCTCATTACTTACGGCTATGAGAAACGCCAAGGTTGAATCAACTGGGGAGCCTCTTTTCACAAAGGCAACTTCAATAGGATTGATATTCTTTTTTATTTTTGCCTTACAATGTATTTCAACACTTGCAGTTTCCAGAAAAGAAACCGGAAGTTGGAGAATTCCAATTTTACAATTAGTAATTTTTACATCCACTGCTTACGTTTTTACTTTTATAATCGTAAATCTCTTAAAATCAATTGGAATCAATTAAACTATTTTTTAGTTTTTAAAGAAGTCATAAAATGAAAAACGAAAAAGCCGAAGAAATATTCAGAAAATTTTTGAAGGAAGGTAATAACAGAATTACCCCCGAAAGGTTTGAAGTTCTTGAATATGCTTTGGAATATGAGGGACATTTCGGAGCTGATGATTTGTTTATCCTGATGAAAAGCTCAAAATCAAGAGTATCAAGAGCAACTGTGTATAATACATTAGAGCTTTTGGTTCAATGTGAATTGCTATCTAAGAGAAACTTTGGAGATAATATTAGCCGATATGAAAGTAATTTTAAAAGACAACAACATGATCATCTTATATGTGTTGAATGCGGAGAAATAGTTGAGTTTACTGACACCAGATTATTAAATATTCCGGAGAGTATTTGTAAAGATTTAGGGTTCGAATTAGATAGTTATTCGTTCAATATCTTTGCACGTTGTAAAAACAGGAAAAACTGTAAAAAGCACAGCAATGAAAAAAAATAAATATCCATTAAGCTGGTCAAAAAATAATTTCTCAATAAAAATATTCTGCTCCATTCCGAATATCGCGACAGGAATATTACTGAAATCCGGAGATAATTATTCTGTTATTGATCCGGGTGATGGAATACTAAGAGATTTAACCAATGAACTAAGTGTTGATAAAATAAAAAGTATTTCCGATGTTTTTATAACTCACGGACATCACGATCACGTGGGAGGGTTATGGTCATTGCTTACTTACTTGCGGGTGATGAATAAAAAAACATATCTTAAAATTCATTATCCAAAAGGTTGTACAGAAATTGAGCATATTTATAAAGCATTTTTGAAAGTGTACCAAAATTCACTTTCGTATATAATTGTCCTTAACTGTATAAATAGTAACAAAGTGATAAAATCAAAGAGTATGACTATAAAACCTTTTGAGGTTATTCATAAAGAATTGATTAACAATAAAAAAAGACAAGTACCATCGCTTGGATTTAATTTCAGTTATAATAAAATGAAAATCTGCTATGGTGGAGACACAGCATATTGTGAAGCTTTGGTTAAGAATGCAACAAATGCAGATTTAGCAATAATAGAGGCAGGTCACGGAGATGATGAATCAGATGATATGCATATGTCATTTAAGGAAGCGACAACAATTGGGAAATTAGCAAAAGAATATTTTTTAGTTCACGTTCCAGAATAAATCAGGAGAAAAAATGAAAAAATTTTTAGTATTTATTTTGTTTACAACACTTGCTCTAAGCTTTGCACAAGAGAAATATCTGATGGAAGGCGAAAAGAGATTCAAAAACATTAAAATGCTAACAGAGGATGGTGAAAATGCAGAAGCATATTTTTCATTCGACGGCACTAAAATAATTTATCAAGCCACAGTCGGTGATTTGGAATGCGATCAGATATTTACGATGAATCTTGATGGAAGTAACAAGCAAATGGTTTCTACCGGAAAAGGAAGAACTACCTGTGCTTATTTTTATCCTGATGGTGATAAAATTCTTTATGCTTCAACACATCATTTTAATAATGATTGTCCGCCACCTCCAGACAGATCAAAAGGTTATGTGTGGAAATTATATGATGAGTTTGATATTTTTATGGCTAATAGTGATGGCACAGGATTAGTCCAATTAACAAGCTCAGGCAAATATGATGCAGAAGCGACTATTTCACCAAAAGGAGATAAAATCGTTTTCACATCTACGCGTGACGGCGACCCAGAATTGTATTTGATGAATCTTGATGGCAGTGAACAAACAAGACTAACTTTTGAAAAAGGATATGATGGTGGCGCGTTTTTCTCCGCTGACGGAAACAAAATAGTATTTAGAGCAAGTCGCCCAAAGACCGAAAAAGAATTAGAAGATTACAATGAATTAGTTAATGAAGGATTGGTTAGACCAACCAATTTAGAAATTTTTGTAATGGATGCAGACGGGAAAAATATGAAACAAGTAACTGATTTGAAGGCAGCAAGCTTTGCTCCTTTTTTTCATCCAGATGGGGAAAGAATAATTTTCTCATCAAATTATGGAAGTAAAGATCGCAGAGAATTCAATTTATTTATTATTAATATTGATGGTTCAGGTTTAGAACAAGTTACATTTAATCCTTCATTTGATGGATTCCCAATGTTTTCTCCTGATGGTAAGTATTTAATTTTTGGCTCAAACAGGTTTAACAAGAATCCGAATGATACAAATATTTTTATTGCAGAGTGGATTGATGATATAAATCAAGAGGAGGGAAATTAAAAAATGAAAAACTTCATCAGAATATCTCTATTTAATACAAAATTATTATTTGTCTTATTAGCTTTTTCTTTTTTCAACTTCACATTCTCTCAATCAGTCGATTCTCCGGAAATAACAAGTAAAGAGATTTATGAACACATAAAATTTCTTGCATCCGATGAGCTTGAAGGAAGAATGACAGGAAGTGAACAAATCAGAAAAGCTGCTGACTATATTAAAAAAGAATTTGAAAAAGCAGGATTACAGCCTGTATTCAATGGCAGTTATTTTCAGGAATTTCCTTTCATTTCAAAATTAGAATTGGGAGATAATCAGTTGAGTTTTTCAGGAAGACAAATTAATTCGGTTGTTGTCCAAGAAGATTTTATTCCAATCTCTTTTACAGACAATGTTTCTGTTGAAGGAGATTTAGTTTTTGCCGGCTTCGGTATTTCATCTTCCGAATTAAATTATGACGATTATTCCAATATTGATGTAAAAGATAAAATAGTTATAGTGTTCAGGAATAATCCAGAAATGAATGATCCAAATTCAAAGTTCAATCGTTTGGCAAGTTTCAGAATAAAAACAACTGTTGCCAGAGATAAAGGAGCTAAAGGAATTATCTTTGTTAATACATCTGATAAAAAAGATGATGATAATCTGGTTAATCTTCGATACGATGGAGCAGGAAAAGTGAAAGATATAGCAGCAGTTCAGGTAAAAAGAAGTGTAATTGAAAATCTTTTATCGTCCCACGGAAAATCACTTGATGAATTAGAAAAGCAAATCACTGAGACCAAACAACCGGCTTCATTTCTAATTGATGGTATGAAAGTTAAGATACAATCATCTGTTAATGAAATTGAATCGAAGTGTATAAATGTTGGTGGAATATTAAAAGGAAATGATCCCAAACTATCAAATGAATATTTTGTTTTTGGTGCTCACTTTGACCATTTAGGCTGGGGAAACAGTAATTCACTCTATCAGGGAGAACCTCAGATTCATAATGGTGCTGATGATAATGCCTCCGGAACCACAGGATTATTAGAGCTGTCTGAAAAATTTGCTTCAATAAAGGATAACTTAAAACGAAGCATTATTTTCTTTGCATTTTCCGGAGAAGAAATGGGACTTTTAGGTTCAAATTACTTAGTCAATAACTTCCCTGTTCCAATTGAAAATGTAGTTTCTATGTTCAATATGGATATGATTGGCAGATTGAAAGAAAACAGTTTAATGGTTTATGGTACCGGAACATCTTCGCATTGGAAAGATATCTTAAACGAAAAAAATAAATATGATTTCAAATTGACTTTTAATGATGAAGGTTTTGGACCAAGTGATCATTCTTCTTTCTATGGCAAAAAAATCCCGGTATTATTTTTCTTCACAGGAACTCATTCTGATTACCACAGACCAAGTGATGATTTTGATAAAATCAATTCTGAAGGTCAGGAAAAAGTCTTAAAATATATTTTTGATGTATCAGAACAAGTTATAAACAAAGAAGAAAAGCCTGATTACATTGCAGTTGAAAGAAAAGATACTGGCAGAATGAATGCTCCAAGAGTTTGGATTGGAACAATACCAGATTTTGCAGGTGAAGTAGCTGGCTACAAATTATCAGGAGTTTCTGAAGGCAGTCCCGCTGCTTTAGCAGGTTTGAAAGGCGGAGATGTGATTATAAAGTTTGGAGAGAATAAAATTTCTAATCTTTATGACTTTACTTATGCTATCGGAAATTATAAACCGGGAGACAAAGTAAAAGTTATTGTAAAAAGAGGCGAAGAAGAAAAAGAATTTGAGCTTGAACTGAAAGCAAGATAAATGACAAAAGTATTGTTTGTTTGTATGGGAAATATATGCCGTTCCCCCGCTGCTGAAGGCGTTCTAAAAAAACTTTTGATCGATAAAAATTTATCGAAGGATTTTTATGTTGACTCAGCCGGAATAATTGATTACCATAAAGGCGAGCAACCTGATTACAGAATGGTTTCAGTTATGGAGAACAGAGGTTATTATGCAAATCATTCTGCAAGGCAAATTAACCTTAAAGATTTTGAGATTTTTGATTACATCCTCGCAGTTGATGATTATATATTCAAAGAATTAAATAAGTATCCTGTTGACACTAACCTAAAGAAAAAAATATTAAAACTTGCTGATTTTCTAAAAGATCACAATGAGAGCGAAATAGCTGACCCATATTACGGAAACAAAGAAGATTTTGAATACTGTCTCGATTTAATTGAAGATTCTGTTCAGGGGTTTTTCATTGATAAGTTAAGAAAAAATGAGCAGCAAAATTTATAGTTTAATCGAGAGTGAATTAAAAGTAAAAATAAATTCTGTTCGATCAGTAGGCGGAGGTTGTATAAACAACGCTGAGATAATAACTGACAATTTTGGTAACACATACTTTCTAAAAACAAATATCAACTCACCACCTGATATGTTTTTCAAAGAAGCAAACGGATTGAATGAACTTATAAAAGCCTCTGCCATCCGAATTCCAAAACCAATCTTAATAAATGAAAAATTTCTTTTGATGGAGAATATTAAGTCTTCTTCAAAATCAAAAAACTTTGATGAAAATTTTGGAAGAGCTTTCGCACGATTACATAAATATGCCGGTAAAGAGTTCGGATTTTATGAAGATAATTACATCGGCTCTACTCCACAAAAAAACATTTCTGATAGTGAAGAGAAAATCGATTGGATAAAATTTTATCTTAATAAAAGAATTTTATTTCAATTTAATTTACTTGAAAAAGCTGGTTATTCTGATGACAAAATAAGAAAAGGAATAAGTTACATTGAAGATAATATTGAAAATATTTTAGAAGGTTCTGAAAACATCCCATCACTTCTGCACGGTGATTTATGGTCAGGTAACTACATCACTGACGATAGAGGTGAAGCTTGCCTTATTGATCCTGCAGTGTATTATGGAAATCGAGAGGCAGATTTAGCTATGACTAAATTATTCGGTGGATTTTCATCAACTTTCTACAAATCTTATCAGGAAGAATTTCCTTTACCTGATGGATATGATTACAGAGAGAATATTTATAAACTTTATCACGTAATGAATCATCTGAATTTGTTTGGAGGCGGTTATTATCATCAAACTATTTCATTATTAAATTTTTACAGGAAATGATAATCTTTTTATTACTCTTTTTATTAACCAATTATATTCCTTTGCAACAAGAGGAGATAATAATTGATAGCCAGCTAAGCTTCGAAGAATCAATTGCAGGGGTGGAAATTCCAAAACAAATATTAAATCAACTTGAACTTATTGAAGTACAATATTTTTCATTCGATGGTAAATTACATCAGGGTCAATTACTTGTGAATAAAAAAGCTGGCACTGATTTAATAGAAATATTCGAAATTATAAAAGAGACTAAATTTCCGGTTGCTAAAGTTATTCCAATAGTTAAGTACGATTGGGATGATGATAAATCAATGCTTGATAACAACTCAACATCTTTTAATTACAGAATGATAAAAGGGACAAAGATTAAATCCTATCATTCTTATGGATTAGCAATTGATATTAATCCATTACAAAATCCTCATATCCGGAAAGGGAAAGTTACTCCAGATAATGCAGCTTATAATCCCAAAGAACCAGGAACTCTAACAAAAGACAGCAAAATTGTAAGAGAATTTTTAAAGCGAGGATGGTCCTGGGGAGGTAATTGGAGAAGTTCAAAAGATTATCAGCATTTTGAAAAAAGATATAATGAAAAGTTTTAAAGATATTGTCAAAGTTTTAGCTTTAATATCTTTAATAGTTTTTAATTCCTGCACTGAGCGGGAATTATTCGACAGAAATTTTCTTTTACCATCGATAACAGGATTATATACTGAAATATCAGGCAGTATATCTGGAAAACTTGTAAAACAGAATTCGCCTTATTTAGTTACAAAAGATTTAATTGTTGAAAACGGAGATTCATTAATAATTGAGCCAGGTGTAGAACTCTATTTTAATGAAAGAAGCAAACTTATCGTTAGAGGTTATTTAAAATCTGAAGGTACAAGAAACCAGAGAATTTATTTATCAGCTTACAGAAATAGTTGGAATGGCATTTTATTCAGCAGTTCTAACAGTAATTCAGTTATAAAATTCTGTATAGTAGAAAAAATAAATCCAATTGAAGATAATAATCAATTTACTACAGGGATAGAGTTCGTTAATTCTTATTGCACATTTCAAAATAATTTTTTCAGAGATAATTCAAGTATAAAAGGGAATTTCATATCCTCATTAAATAGCTTTGTTACAATAACAAACAATATTTTTATTAAAAACATATTCAGTAGTAATTTAATAAACTCTGATAACAACAGACTGAGACTAATAAACAATGTGTTTTTTAATAATCAATCAAATATCAATCATTCAATCATTTCAATCAAAAAATCCATTTACAACGAAGTTCAGAATAACATTTTCTACAGAAATAAATCGGGAGAAGAAATCCAGGTTATTGAAAGCGAGCCCTCAAAAGTTTTGGTAGATTTTAACTACTTTGGAAGTCCAACAAACGATCCACAGTTCTGGAATTTTGAATCATTCAGATTGTATTACCTATCTCCTTGTATTGATGCCGGTAATCCTGCGCCAGAGTTTAATGATGTAAATGGTTCAAGAAACGATCAGGGGGCTTATGGAGGACCGGGTGGGAATTGGTAACTAGCTGATAAAATTAAGTATTGTTTGTAAAAAGAAAGTGAACAAATAAGTCTGAGTACGCTTGTCTGATACTTGCTATTACAGGCAGAAAGTATTCTCAGGGCTTATGAGTAAATGAATTAATGTTTTTTAGAACTATAATCATTCACATTAAATAATTTACAGACTCTTTACAGATTCTTATACTAACTAAATTACCTCTTTTCTCAACCTGGCTACTGGTAACTTTAGCTGCTCGCGGTATTTTGCGATTGTTCTTCTAGCTATATGAATACCTTCACTTTTAAGTAGCTCGGAGAGTTCATCATCACTGTAAGGATTTTTCTTATCTTCTGATTCAATTATCTCTTTAAGTCTTTCTTTTATATGCTTATTTGATACCTCCTCCCCGGAATCTGTGCTTAATCCTTCACTAAAAAAATATTTAAGTTCGTGAATTCCCATCGGACTTTGAACATATTTTCCATTTACTACCCTGCTAATAGTTGATATGTCCATACCGATTTCGTCGGCAATATCTTTGTAAATCATTGGTTTAAGTGCTTTAGGACCTTTCTCAAAAAACTCAAATTGTTTTTCAAAAATAGCACGCATAATTTTCATTAAAGTTTCACGTCTCTGTTCAATGCAAGCAATAAACCATCTTGCGGATTCAAATTTTTCTTTAAGAAATTTATAGGTATTCTTTTCGTGATCACTCTTTTTCTTCTTTTTATTTGTTTCAATCATTTCAAGATAACTGGTGTTTATTGTTACAGAAGGGAGTGACTTATCATTCAAAGTTATAATCCAGTCATCCTCAACTTTTTCAATTATAAAATCTGGAGTAATTTGATTGGATTCAATAAGATCAAACTTACCTTCCCCCGGCTTAGGGTTAAGAGTTTGAATAATTTGAATGGCTTGTTTCAAAGTTTCTTCAGTAAGATTCATTTTATTTTTTATAATATCATATCTTCTTCTGGAAAATTCATCGTAATAATCCTCAAGAATATTTTTTGCAATAAATCTGAAATATTCGTCAATTTTCATTTCATTCAATTGAATCAGCAAGCATTCCTTTAAACTTCTTGCAGCTATTCCTACTGGATCAAATTTTTGTATTTTCTTTAACAGGTTTTCAGCATCCTGATAATCAATTTTAATATGCTCGAATAATTCCAGATCATTAAGAATATCTTTTAAGTCTCTTTTCAGATAGCCATCGTCATCAAGATTACCGATAATTTCTTCACCCAGAGCAAAAAGATTATCATCATAAAGTTCAAGTAAATGAAGTTGTTCCTGAAGATGTTGGGTCAGACTTTTTCTTTCGGGTGCAATAGGCTCAAAATTATCTTCATCTTTACTTCTGTTTATCCATTCGCCGTCAATATCAACTTCATTCATAAAATCTTCAATACCAAACTCCTCATCAGAATTTTTTTCAGTTTCAACAATTTCTTCCTCACCATCATTATTTAGATCTTTTTCCGGTTCAACTTCTTTTTCCTGCATCTCAAGTTCTGTATCTTCAATAAGCAATGGATTCTGCTCCAGTTCTGATTTGATTCTTTGTTCAAGGGCAAGATTATTTAGCTGAAGCAGTTTCTGAAACTGAATCTGTTGTGGTGTAAGTTTCTGACTTAATGAAAGTTTTTGACTCAATGATAACATAATTTTTACCTGTTAAACTTTTCCTCTAATTGTGAATACCATTTTTCTCCATATAATCTTATTAGTGATTCTTTGCAAAATTCTGCAATAGTTAAATCCTGCATTTTTCCGTTTTCAAGTGCTGGTTCACATTCACCAAACTTTTCATACCTGAGAATATCGCCACCAAATTTCGAGATCCTTATGGGGAATAGATGACAGGAAATCGGTTTCCTGAAATTAACTCTCTTATCAAAATAAGCTTTCTCAATTGCGCACTTTGCAATTTGATTTTCATAATAAACAAAAACACATTGTTTATTATCAACACTTCTTAAAAATAAATCGCCAGATTTTTTTTCATAGAATCCATTTTCTTTAATCTCTTTAATATTTTCATCATCCAGATAATCTAATACTACATCTAATATGTTTTTTATTTCTTCAATTTCCTCTTCAACTACAGGTGCGCCGTATTCACTTTCAACAGTGCAACACGCACCTTTACATTGTTTAAGGTCACAAGCAAATCTTGTTGATAAAACTTCACTCCGGATCAAAACATTACCAACAGATATTAGATTATTGAAAAACACAAATTCTCTTATTTTTTTTGTAAATATAAAGATTTTTATGAATTCTTTTCGAATGTATTATAATCTTAAGTGTGAGGTTTTATTCGTTAGTAAATATATCTGCCATAAATTTTCTACCAATAATTTACTTTTGCTATTCCTCCCAAACAAGATTGAATGATTGGGTGAATAAATGATTAGATATAATGAATCTCCTCGGATTAAATTCGCGCAAAGATGCTAAGACGCAGATTAAAGAATTTTAAGTTCAGGCCCAAGTTAAAGTTTTTTTCTAGCTCTTACTCTTATTCTTACTCTTACTCTTACTCTTACTCTTGCTCTTACTCTTTCCCTTTACCAATCCTTTTATTTTCATTATTTTTACATCAGTAAGAGAAATGTTCTTAAGAAATCGCCCGTAGCTCATCCGTCAACTGACGGAGGATAGAGCATCTGGAAAATTGATACTTTGATTTTTTTTTGTTTTGCGCCCGTAGCTCATCCGTCAACTGACGGAGGATAGAGCATCTTGATTTATTGGTCTGGATAAAGGTTTTCAAGTATTCTGTCGAAAAAACTTAGATCTTTGAAATTGATACTAAAAATTTTTTAATTATTCATTATTTTGCGCCCGTAGCTCATCCGTCAACTGACGGAGGATAGAGCATCTGGAGAATTGATACTTTGATTTTTTTTTGTTTTGCGCCCGTAGCTCAATTGGATAGAGCATCTGACTTCGGATCAGACGGTTTGGGGTTCGAGTCCCTACGGGCGTACAAACCCAATTTACAATTAACAATGAAGAATCCGAATGGATGCCTTTGGCATTAAGAATTTATAATGAGTTTTGGGGTCATTTAATCATAAGCGCATCTTATCTTAACACGCCTTAAAATTTTTAGGAATGATTTTTTCTGAAGAAAAATATCGGTTTATGTATGCAGCTTTGAATGAAGCGATGAAAGCTTTTGAAGATGAAGAAGTGCCTGTGGGTGCAGTTATAGTCCATCAGAATAAAATTATTTCACGTGGATATAATCAAATAGAAAAATTAAAAGATGCAACCGCTCACGCTGAAATGATTGCAATTACCTCAGCAGCGAACAGGTTAGGAAACTGGAGATTAAACGGTTGTGCGTTATATGTTACTCTCGAACCTTGTATTATGTGCACAGGGGCAATAATCAATTCACGAATAGATGAAGTCTATTTTGCAAGTTATGATACTAAGTTTGGCGCCTGTGGAAGTATATACAATATTCCTGAAGAAAATAAAACTAATCATCATATCAAGATTTATTCAGGTTTATTAGCTGATGAATGTTCGCGTCTTATGAAAGATTTTTTTGGAAAACTAAGGAATAAACCATCTGCTGACAATTTCACCTGAATCTTGATTAAGTAAAGCTATTATTCTAATTTGCAATAAAAATTCAGGAATTTAATGCGAATTATACTTTTTGGTTCTCCCGGCGTTGGAAAAGGCACTCAGGCAAAAATCCTATCAGAAACTCAACACATACCTCACATTTCCACTGGTGATATTTTACGGAACGCTGTAAAAGAAAAAACAGAGCTTGGAATTAAAGCTGCCGAAATAATGAATAAAGGTGAATTAGTCCCGGATAATATTATGATTGGAATTATTAAAGAAGTTCTGAAGTCAGATTATTGTAAAAACGGATTTATTCTTGATGGTTTTCCACGCACCGTTGTTCAGGCGGAAGCATTAGACTCTCTTTTTAATGAATTGAATATTAAAGATGCTATACTTGTTCATATTACTGCGGATGAAAATGAAATTATAAAAAGATTAAATGGACGAAGAGCCTGTAAAGTATGCGGTGCTATATTTTCATTAAATGAAATTGAAACTCTCGATCGCTGTCCAAAATGTAATTCTGAAAATAGTTTTTATCTGAGAGATGATGATAAAGAAGAAGTGATAAGAAAAAGATTGAAAGTTTATGAAACCAATACAATGCCTGTTTTGGATTATTATTCTTCACAAAACAGAGCTATTACTATAAATGGATTGGGCACGGTTGAAGAAGTCAATCAAAATCTTATCAGCAAACTGAAGGAAAAAATTCCAATTGACTAATCCGATTTCTTCAAATATCCTTTAATGATTTTATTATTAATTATCTTAAAAATTTTAGCTGAAGGATATTTTTTAACGAGATCATAATCGTGTGTTGCAAAAAGAACCGAAGTTCCTTTTTTATTTATTTTAAGCAGTAGTTCTAATATTTCAAAAGAAGTTTCCGGATCGAGATTTCCTGTTGGTTCATCAGCCAGAATTATCATAGGATTATTTAGTATTGCTCGTGCAATGGCAACACGCTGCATTTCACCACCTGATAATTCATTCGGATAATTTAATCTTTTATGAGAAAGACCGACTTCCATCAAGGCATCATTCACGATTCGTTTAATTTCTCTGCCTGAATGATTTGTTACCTCGAGAACAAATGAAAGGTTTTCATAAACATTTCTGTCTTTTAATAATTTAAAGTCCTGAAATACTATCCCAATTTTTCTTCTGATCAATGGAATCTGCTTTTTCTTAACGAAAGAAGTATCATAATCACCAACGATAACACTGCCTGATTGAGGGAATAGGTTGAGATAAATCATCTGTAATAAACTACTTTTACCCGTTCCGCTTTTTCCAATTAGGAAAGCAAACTCTCCCCTATCCAGACTCATTGAAACATTATCGAATAAGGGTTGATTTTTATAATGAAAAGTTAAATCCCGGATTTCTAACATCTGTTTTTCCTTTTGACAACAAATTGTGCTCTGAAATTATGAGCTTTACAATCTTTGAATGTAAAAGCTTTGAAGCATTCAACAACGAACAAATTACATTGATCAATAATATTAAAAAGCTCTTTCAGTTCAAATATTTTCTGACGGTGTATTTCTTTAATTTTTGTACCGTCCTGAAAATAAAATTCAAAAATGTTTTTGTGTATTCTGCTCTTCTGAAGATAAATACTTTTTCTTTTAAAGCTGATATTCTTAATTCTTCCATTTTTTACGGCATATTTCTGATGATGAAGACTGTTTCTGATTAATCCGGCATCAAATAAAAATATTCCATCAGTGTTTAATAAGCCTGAAATATTTCTGAAAAAAGTTTTTAATTTCTGTTTCGATAGGATGTAATTAATGCTATCGAATGAACAAATTATTAGATCGAATTGCTTATTGACTGAAGGATAAATCATATCAAAACAAACACGGTCAATCTTTTTTGCTTTAAAGTTTTTTAACATTGAGATAGAATTGTCGGATGCAAGATAACTGGCAAATTTTTTAGAAAGATGTTTGGAAAGATTTCCGTTTCCGGCAGCTAATTCAATTACTGAACTTTCTCCGGGATTGATATACCTACAAGATATTTGATAAATATAGTTTGCCCATAATTTATAGTTGATCCCTGACATTATGTGATCATAAATCAAGGAAACGTTTTGATAATTATCTTTCAACTTTCATTCGTGATTTTAAAATCTGAATTGCATATTTATAAGCAGAAAAAATACTTGAAAAATCTGCACGATTTTTACCTGCAATATCATAAGCCGTCCCGTGATCAGGAGAAGTTCTGACAATTGGTAATCCGGCGGTAAAATTAACTCCTCTACTGAAATTCATCATCTTAAATGGGATTAAAATCTGATCGTGATACATTCCATAAACAGCATCAAAATATTTGTAAAGATGATTGCAAAAAAAAGCATCTGAAACGAATGGACCTTTTGCAAATTCTGTTTTATTTAATGACTTGGAAATTATTTTAACTTCCTCTAAACCTATTTGTCCATTTTCGCCTGCGTGAGGATTTAGACCAAGAACAGCAACAGATGGTTTTTTTATTCCGAAATCTTTTTGTAAAGTTTTATTAAGCAAATTCAGTTTTGAATTCAGACTTGATATTTTGATTTTGGACGATACTTCTTTTAATGGGATATGAATTGTATGAAGAGCTGCTTTCATTTTTT
The DNA here is from genome assembly GCA_937942875.1 of uncultured Ignavibacterium sp. Classification (GTDB taxonomy): domain Bacteria; phylum Bacteroidota; class Ignavibacteria; order Ignavibacteriales; family Ignavibacteriaceae; genus Ignavibacterium. The sequence goes on from CALEBT010000067.1 coordinate 17,534, forward strand.
TGGATAAAAACATCATCAGATATTCACTGGCGTTAAATTCATTTGCAAAAAGTTCCGTTTGTCCAGTGAATTTAATACCAGCTAAATTTATAGCATATTTGGAGACAGGCGCAGTAATAACTACCGATGATTTTTTGTTTTTTAGCTGGTTGACTGCAAGTGTTAAAGATTCATAAGCACTTTTGCCAGAATCAATTGTGGGAAATCCAATTTTCATTTTAACAGAAGGCATTTCAATCAAATTCAATATGCCAGATTCAGACTCATCAATATTATTTATTACTTTAAAATTAAATTTCAGAGAAAGGGATTCATAATAAAATCTGAATACATTCGTCGGACAAAAAAATATGAGATGATATTTTAATTTATTGCTTAGGAGGAAATAAAAAAGTTTTAATGAAATCTCAGGTCCGATTCCGTTTATATCACCACAGGTGAAGAGGATTTTATTTTCATTTTTCATTGTAAGCTCTTAAAACTGCCATCCCCTCTAATGTCAATAAACGTAAAAACTCTTTCAGGTTTTTCATAGTACCAGGATTCAATTACTTTTCCATCGGAGTTAACATTTCTTTCAATTCTCTCTGGTCTGCCATTTAAGATCAAGACTTTTCCTCTGTCAGTTTTTGCACCATTTCGTTGAGAAACAGATATAAATTCTTTTTGTGCATAATCAACTCTCGAATAAAATTCATACATCAATTCATTAAAAGAAGTAGATGGAGTCGGATCTTTTTGTCTCCAGTAATTAAATAATTTATTTTTCTTCTCCGTTTCTGAACTGAAGTATGTCTTATAATTTTCATTTACTTCAATGAGTTCAATCATCTCAAGAGCAAAATCGTAATTATCAAGTGATTTTGGTTTATCAATCCAAATAACAGAGATTGGAATTTCTTTTAATGTTAATTCATCTTTACCATACAGATCAAGTGAATATTTTCCTTCGAACAGTTTCTCATTTATATTTTTTATAACAAGAACATTAAATTTGGTTTCAGTCCTGTCTGAATCAGAAAGAATCGAAGGGGTTTTAAGTTCAGGTTCAAGCTCACGTTTAAGTTCAAGTAGAATTTTATTGTTTTGTAAATTTAACCTGGGCGAAATATTAGCATATTTTATAAATTCATAACTTACAAAAACTGTGTCATCAGATTTGACTTTAACTTTTTCAATTTTTGAAAGGTCGAAATTTCCAGTTAAAAGTAAATCGTATTTATTTGGAGAATAAGGGATGATATTTCCGGAAATCTCTACTTCAAAAATATCGTTACTATTTGACTGATTTTGTTTAATCAATAAACAGCTTGGTGAATCTTTAGACCTAATAAGATCAATTTTTTTCTGATAAAAATTGAAAGGTTTTCCTATTATTAAATCTGTAAAAGTTACATTACACAGAAATGTATCAGGTGGCAATTCAAATTCAATAAAATTGCGGATAACTTCACTTTCTGAAATTGTTTTTTCGTATTCGTTTAATTCAATTAAATCTTTAATAAACTTTCTTTGTACAACCTGATTAAGACTATTTTTTATCTCAAGGTCAATTTCAAATTTTGATATGAATTTTGAATTATCTTTTTCGAATACAAGACTGCTATTAGGTATATTAAATAAAAAGTAGCATTTATAAACCGAGTCACTAAACACAATGAATACTTCGGATTGAACTCTATTTTTGCTATGAAATAAATTTTTATTATGAAACTGAGCTGCAGTTGAGAAACTAAAAACCAAAACTGCAAATAAAATTCTGAGCATAATACAAATCAGCTATTCATATTAGCTAAAAATTCCTTGTTATTCTTTGTTCCTCTCAATTTATCCAATAACCACTCCATAGCCTCGACAGGATTATAATCGCTAAGTAATTTTCTTAATATCCAGATTCTTTGCAAATCGTCTTCTTTCATAAGTAACTCTTCCCTTCTTGTACCTGATCTGTTCAAGTCAATGGCAGGGAAAATTCTTCTGTCACTTAAATCTCTGTTAAGCACAATTTCCATATTACCAGTACCTTTAAATTCTTCAAATATAACATCATCCATTCTTGAACCTGTATCAATCAAAGCTGTTGCAATAATTGTTAAACTGCCACCTTCTTCAATATTTCTTGCAGCTCCGAAAAATCTTTTTGGTTTATGAAGTGCATTAGAATCAACTCCACCAGAAAGAATTTTTCCGCTGTGAGGAATAACTACGTTATGTGCACGTGCTAATCTTGTAATAGAATCCAGAAGAATAACAACATCTTCTTTTGCTTCAACAAGTCGTTTGGCTTTTTCAATAACCATATCTGCAACCTGAACGTGTCTTTCAGGCGGCTCATCAAATGTTGAACTTATCACTTCGGCTTTGACCATTCTTTCCATATCTGTTACTTCTTCAGGTCTTTCGTCAATCAGAAGAATTATCAGTTTAATGTCAGGATGATTTCTTGTTATAGAGTTTGCAATTTTCTGAAGTAAAATTGTTTTGCCACTTTTTGGCGGCGAGACTATCAATCCTCTCTGCCCTTTACCAATAGGAGTTAATAAATCCATAATTCTCATTGAATATTCACCCGGTGCAGATTCCAGATAAATTCTTTTAGTCGGATAAACTGGAGTAAGATTGTCAAAAAGAGTTCGCTCACGAATTGCTTCCGGCTGCTGATTGTTTACTGCTTCAACGCGAAGAAGAGCAAAAAATCTTTCGCCTTCTTTGGGCGGTCTTACCTGCCCGCTTACGAAATCACCTGTTCTTAACTGGAATTTTTTTATTTGGGATGGTGATACATAAATATCGTCCGGTGAAGGAAGATAGTTGTAATCAGATGACCTCAAGAAGCCGTACCCATCAGGTAAAACTTCGAGTACACCTTTAGAAAATGTGGCACCATCCTGTGTTGTTTGTGCTTCAAGGATTTTGAATATCAAATCCTGTTTACGCAAATCACTGTAACCTGTAATTCCAAGAGATTTTGCAATTGCGTTTAATTCGACAATTTTTTTTGACTTCAGTTCTGAAACATCCATTGGCATTATTTTATCGTCCTATTTTTTTTAACATTTGATTAACTAAGATTATATCTTGATTTTATAAGAAAAGAAATTGAAGACTGTTTCAACTTAATTCCATTATCTTAAAAATTCAAGTTTTAATTTCATTTAATATTGATTTTATTTCTCCTATTAAATACATACTGCCTGTTATTACAAGACAATTATCAGATTTTTCCTTAATGTAATTTAATAGGAAACTTTTTTTATCAGTAATTAGCTCTGCTTTTATATTGTTCTCCTCAAAGAGCTTAATGATATTTTCTGGTTCTTCTCTACGCTCATAATTTATTTCAGTAACGAAAACTTTATCAAAATTATTATCAATAATCTTTATCATAGAAGCAATGTCTTTGTCCTTTAGTGCACTAAAAAGCAAAAAAGTTTCTCTGTATTTATTTTTTTCTTTAAGGAATTCAGATATAAATACGTTCATTCCTGCAGGATTATGAGCAGAATCGAGAATAATTTTGGGATTATTTGAAACGATTTCATATCTGCCCTGAATGAGTGAATTTTTAATTACATTTTTTAATCCATCATAAATCACTTTGGGATCATCTATTAAAAGAGTTTTAGCAACCGTCAGCGTAGCAAGTGCGGCATTATACCTCTGATGTTTTCCTTGTAAGGGTATAAACCAATCTTCAAGATTAATTTCTTCAGAATATAATTCTACTTTTCCATTTTTCTCGATAAGATAATCCTCAACTCTTATAAGCTTAGCATTTTTTTCTTTGCAAATTTTTTCTATAACCTCATCTGCTTCTGAAGATAATTTACCTACAAAAACCTTTGAATTATTTTTTATAATTCCACCTTTTTCATTGGCAATTAGCGAGATTTTATCACCAAGTATATTTGTATGTTCCAAACTTATGGAGGTAATTACACAAGCTAAAGGATTTTTAATCACATTAGTTGCGTCAAGTCTTCCGCCTAAACCAGTTTCTATAACAGCAAAATCTACTTTTTGTGATAAGAAGTATTCAAAGGCTAAAGCAGTTGTTACTTCAAAAAAAGTGAGTTTATTTTCATCTATATATTGTTCGTGCTTATTGATAAAATCAGTTATAAATTTATCCGGAATTAGCTTGCCATTTACAATAATTCTTTCGTTAAATTTTACAAAATGCGGAGAAGTATATAATCCAACTTTATAACCTGCCTGAATTAAAATACTGGTTATAAATGACGCTGTGCTTCCCTTTCCATTTGACCCTGCAATATGAAAAGTTTTAAGCTTGTTTTGCGGATTTCCAATTTTATCGAGAAAAGCCTGAATATTTTCAAGCCCTAATTTCACACCGAAGTTATGAAGAGCGAAAAGTTTATCTAAAGCTGATTTTATTTCCATTATTCTAAAATATATGAACCAGTTAATTTACTAATTGATTCAATGTTTCTTTCACTGCAATAATTATAGAGACCCTTTAAGATAGATACAGAGGCTGTAGGATCGATAAAATTTAATGTTCCTAACTGAATTGCTGCAGCACCAACGATCATAAATTCAATAATATCCTGCCAATTCATAATTCCTCCCACACCAATTATAGGGATATCGACACTGAGATGAATTTCTAAAACTTTAGCCAAAGCAATTGGCTTAATAGCCGGACCTGAAAGTCCTCCAAAAATATTACTAAGTTTTGGTTTTCTTGTATTAATATTAAATGCTGTTCCCACTAAAGTATTAATTGCAGATACTGCATCGGCTCCGTTTTCTTTACATATCTTTGCAAACTCGGAGATGTAAGAAACGTTCGGAGAGAGCTTGATAATAAGTGTTTTATCAGTAACGGCTCTAACCCGTTCGGTAATTTTACCTACCATAGTAAGATTGTTACCAAACTGAAGTCCACCTTCTTTAACATTCGGACAGGAAACATTTATTTCAAAAGCTTTGATTGTGTTTTCAGAATCTAATGATTTAACACATTCAACATACTCCTCAATTGAACTTGCAGCAATATTACATATTATCGGAACATCATACTTTGCTAAAAATGGTATTTTTTCATTTATAAATTCTTCCAGACCTACATTAGCAAGTCCAATCGCATTCAACATACCAGCAGAAGTTTCAACGATTCTTTGAGGTTTATTTCCTTTCCTTGGTTTAAGACTTATTGATTTGGTGATAATTCCGCCCAAAATATTCAAATCAATAAAATCAGACATTTCATTCCCATATCCAACTGTTCCTGAAGCTAAAAGTATAGGATTTTTTAACTTCAGTTTTCCAATTTTTACAGATAAATCAATCGTTTTCATAATACTACATCATTAACATTAAAAACAGGCCCATCCTTACAAATTAAATGGTAATGGTCAGGATTATTTGCATCCTGAATCGGACAACCCTGACAAATTCCAAATCCGCAAGCCATTGCGCTTTCAGTTGAAATCTCACAAGTAAGATTATATCCGAAATTATTTAATTTTTTAACTGAGTCAGATAGTGCTTTTAACATTCCATTTGGTCCGCAAGCAAAAATTTTAATTTTTTTACTCAGATGATTTTTAATCTCTTGTTCAAATAACTCAATAACATTTCCTTTAAAGCCTTCAGATCCGTCTTCAGTTGCAACCGAGTAATTAGGGATATTGTATTTAATTACTTCTGATTTAGTTTTTCCACCAACAAATGAGATAATATTTTTTTGATTCTTCAATTTTCTGAATAAAAAAGGAAAAGGAGCTGCACCTAAACCCCCCGCAATAAAAACTGCTAAATCAAAATCTGCATCGAAATTAAAACCTTTGCCTAAAGGTCCGAGTATATTTATCAAATCACCTTTATGTTTACAAGCCAGAATTCTTGTGCCTTCGCCGAAGATATTGAACATCAAAAAGATATTGTCATCTTCAACATCACAAATACTAAAAGGTCTTCGTAATAAGGGAGAAAAACCTTCACTTACTTTAATATTAAGGAATTGCCCCGGAAGAATCTCTTTTGCAATTTCAGGTGACTTTATTTTTTGAAGAAAAATTCCTTTTTGAATTTCTGATAATTCAACAACAGGTGAACTAATAATTAACAATAAATTTCCTCAATTAGTAATTTGACTTGAATATTGATAAGTAATATTACTGATTTGTTGCTCAAAAATAATAAAAAATTTAATTGCCAAACAAATATCAACAATAATCTTCCAGATTATGAGTTTTAAGGTAATCAACAACTTTTTTAACTTCCTGTGCTTTATCTCTTCTGCAAACAAGAAGAGTATCATCCTGGTTTATTATAATTAAATTATCTACTCCAATAACCGCTGTAACTTTATCGGGAGAATAAACATAGGAATCAATCACTGAATCAAGATAAACATTGCCATTTATTGCATTTCCATCGAGATTCTTTTCTGACAACTGGTAAACTTCTTCCCAACTACCTACATCGCTCCACACAAAGAAGCCTTTTGTCAGATAAACTCTGGAAGATTTTTCCATAATTCCATAGTCAATAGAGATTTTTTTCATCATACCATAATTTCGGATAAGAACCTCTTCAAAGGTTGCTTTACCAATATTTTTTTCAATTTCTTCGAGACCTTCGTAAAGGTCAGGCATAAGATTTTTAATTTCAGATAAAATTGTTTCAACTTTCCAAATAAACATTCCGCTATTCCACATAAAATCACCACTTTCAAGGAATCTCAAAGCGGTTGCATAGTTTGGTTTTTCAGCAAAAGTTAAAACCTTATAGATATTATCAGATATTTTTCTCTCATCTATCTGAATGTAGCCGTAACCAGTTTCCGGTCTGGTAGGGTTTATTCCAATAGTTACCAAGCCATCAGATTCAAAGGCAAATTTTGCTGCGTTCTTTAAAGTGTTAAGGAATATTTCTTCCTCTTTGATTATATGGTCAGCCGGAAGAACTATAGTAACAGCATCGGGATCAATATTTTTAATTATGACACTTGCCAATCCAATACAGGCGGCAGTATTTCTTCCGAAAGGCTCAATTATAATATTTTTCTCAGGTATGTTGTTTAATTGTTTTTTAACCTCATCGGCTTGTATTCTATTGGTAATTATGAAAATGTTTTCGTTTTTTATTAGTGGTTTTAACCTTTTAACAGTAGCCTGAATCATTGTATCATCATCGAAGATTTTTAATAACTGCTTCGGTAATGCTTTTTTGCTTCTTGGCCAGAATCTGGAACCTACACCTCCGGCCATAATTACTGCGTAAATATTCATTCTGATTCCTTCTTTATAATCTGCTTGAAATTTTTCTACTTAAAGAATCTGCTTTATTTAAGAAGTTAGTTATATCAATATTTTTCCTTTTAATTATTGCAGCTATAACAATAAGACAAGCTCTTATGCAATCAATTACTTCTTTATCAGGGTTCAATTTCTTGTATTTAATTAACTCTAAAGAGCCTTTTATTGTGGAGTGCATATTTGCAATTAAATCAAACCCGAATTTTTTAGAGCTATTTAGATTGTTCGAAAAAATATTTATGTAGTATGATATTTCTTCGGATTCATAATCGTCTGAATAGATTCTATTAAGAAATTCATCAAACTGTTTTATTGGTGAAAGGATATTAGCTTCATATTGTTGCAATAAAAGTTCATCATCTTCAAATTCATCCTCAAGAATAAATTTTTCTTTCAATCTATCAGATTCAAATTCACTTTGCAAAGCTATATTTTTTGAAAAATTTTGCTTTTTTACTTCTTTAAGGTCAGAACTAAGATTTTTTATATTATCCAATGATGCTTTAAATGAAGATGGATTTGTTGATTCAAGAAGAATACTTAAATCTCTTATCAGATTTCTGGAATGGTCTTTAAATATCTCGCTTACTTTAAAGAAATCAATGGTTCCATTCTCAAGATAATTTAATATTTCACCAAGTTTAATTGCAAGAGTTGAAAGCTCTGTAATTTTCTTCATCATTCTTATATCCTCCTCAAGATCGGGGGAAGATAAAATTTCTTCTTTCAATAAAGCAACTATCTCTATCTGCTGAGTAGATAATCTTAGACTGTTTGCAGCAGCGCTCAAACACTGGGTAATATATTGCTTAATGAAATGCATTATTTTTTATATAATCTGGGCACTCTTTTACTTATGTTACAGGTTATTTCGTAAGGTATTGTGTTTAATATCTTACTCCAGTCCCACGCATCGAAAATTAAATTATTTTTGGAACCTAATAAAATTACTTCATCATTTTCGCAAATATTATCATTTTTCACTTCAAACATAATTCTATCCATTGTAACAGTACCAACCTGGTTATAAAATTTATTTTTGATAATAGCTTTAGCTTTGTTAGTCAATCCTCTTGAATATCCATCTGCATAACCAAAAGAGACTGATGCAATTTTAGTTTTATTTTTTGCAAAAAATTTTTGCCCATAACTTACAGATTCACCTCTGTTAATATAATTAACACTTGCAACCTTTGAATATAAAGACATAACAGGTTTTAGCTCCACAGTTTCGAGCGAACTTAAGTCTGGCTTATAACCATAAAGTGAAATTCCAGCTCTTACCATATCAAAATAAGAATCAGGAATATTTAATATAGCACCGCTGTTAGCAGCGTGAACGATTCCAGGATTTAGGTTATTATTTAGAATTTTTACTATTAGGTCATTAAATCTTTTTAATTGTACTTTTGCAAAACTGTCATTGGGAATATCCGAGGTTGCAAAATGAGTGTATATTCCTTCAATATCAACTTTACCAAAAGAATAAAATTTTAGTATCTCAATTAAATTTTCGTCCCATCTGATTCCCAAACGATTCATACCTGTATTAATTTTAATATGAGCCTTTATTTTTTTTGATGATTTATACTTCTTGAAATAATTAGTTAACAAGCTAAAATCAGATTTTCTGCTAATTGTTATTGTCAAATCAAACCTACTTGCAAGCTTTAACGAAGAATTACTAATTACATCAAAAACTAAAATTGGTTCCTTCAAGCCTGATTTTCTAAGTTCTACTCCTTCTTCTATCAGTGCGATTCCAAAATATTCAGGCTTGGGCTTTAATGACGATAAATATTTAGCAACTTCAATGGCTCCGTGACCGTAGGCATCAGCTTTAACAACAGCAAGAAATTTTGACGGACTGACTTTCTTTCTCAAGTTTAAGTAATTGAATTTTAGGTTCTTTAAATTGATTAGTGCAAAAGAATTTCTCATCAGATATGTAAATGTTTATCGAGTTGAATCAACTGTTTAGTTAATTATCTGCTAACCTTTCTGTTTTTCCATACAAAATTACCAAATGCACCTGACAATCCCATAATAACAATATATGGCACCTGAAAAATTTCAGTAATGAAAAAATACTTAATCAGACTTATGTCAAATAATAGCTTTAATCCTCTTCGAACGACTAAATATTCTAAGAAAACTTTTAATCCAAAAGTAATAATAAATGAAAAGAAGAAAATATTTGAAAAAATTCCAATCACTGGTTGAATAAACAGAGATAAATAAAATAAATAAATCATAATCAGGCTAAGAATTAAACTTTTATTTTTATAAAAAAGTCCTTTACTTGCCCATCTTTTTCTTTGCTGATAGAACTGGTTAAAAGAATTGTTTGACCTAGTCTTTACAATTGAGTCTTTTGAAAGAGCAAATTTTATTTTGTGATCTGTATCCTTAAATATTTTTTGCATAAGTAATTCATCATCTCCAGAGCTTAAATTCATATTATGCAAAAACCCACCTACTTCATAAAAGACTTTTTTTCTGTAAGCAATGTTAGCTGCGTTACAAATTATTGGTCTGCCTGAACCTATTAGTCCAGCTCCTGTAATAACTAACCCTGCGAATTCAATTTTCTGCATTTTTTCAAAAAGGTTCGAATCTTCCAAAAACTCTGCAGGCCCAGAAACAAACGCGGTTTTTTCATCAAAATAACATAAAAGACTTTTTAACCAGTTTTTATTGTGAATGCAATCTGCGTCTGTTGTTACAATTATTTCACCTTTACTGTTTTCAATACCATATCTGATTGCTCTCTTTTTATGAGCATTCTTTGAATAATCTTCAGGGACTGATAAAATCTTTACATTCTCTTGATTATTTATTTTGTGGATAGACTGCAAAGAATCATCTGTTGAATTATCATTTACAAAAATTATCTCAAATTTATCTTTTGGATAATCCAGTTTAGTAAGACTTTCATAGATACTTTGAATGTTTACAATTTCATTCCTAAATGGGACAATTACTGAAATATATTCTTCTGGGATGCCATTTCTTTTGCAATGCTCTAGCTTATTTAATCCTCTTAATATTCGAATTAAGAATGTAGAATAATAAACAGTAAGTACGAAAATGATAGTTAATAAAAATAATTCAGAGTAATTGAGATTAGTCATTATTTTTTCTCAACTGATAAACTATTCCAATAATTGCCGGCAAGATTATATTGATTATAAATAAAAATATCGAAGCGTTAAAACCAATGTTCGGACTTTCACCAATCCTCTGAATAAAATATACAGAAGCACTTTCACGAATTCCAAGTTCTCCAAGTGTGAATGGTGGTATAATTGTTTTTGTAAACATAATCAAATTGCCAACCCATAAATAAGCAATAAAATTATAATTATAAGAAAACGCCATAACTAAAAAGGAATATTGAATTATAATACATAAATAAAACATAAAAGAAAGAAAAAGCATCCTGGATTTATAAATTTTATCAAGTTTTTTCAATACTTCAATTTTTTTATAGTACTTTGCGAATCTTTGAGATTGTTTAATCCTGCTAAAAAGAAAATTATCCCAAAAACTTTCATTAAAAAGTAAAAGAAATATTAAATAAAAGAATATTAATACGAGAATTAAGAGAGAAATCGTAATAAACTCAAATGCTTTATAGAATGAATGAATAAAAAGTATAGTTGATAAGGAACCAAGTATAATTACAATAAGAATTGAAAAAAATTTATCAATAAATGTAGCAAGGGTAACTTGTAAAAAAGATTTATCTGAAAAAGGTATTGCCCTGCCCACATATTCACCAAGCCGGGCTGGAGTGGAAACAGCAGCTGCTAAACCCTGCAAAAGAGAAGAAAGAATTTTTTTGTTATCGTTAATCTCCAATACAGCATTTACTGTTATTTTCCATTTGAGATATTGCAATGCAATATTTAAGATTCCAAGGAAAACCGCAACAAATAATAAATATTGATTTGAGTTATGGACTTGGTTGACAATTTCATTAAAACTTATATTTTCATAAAGATAATATGCAACACCAATAGTTATCAATAATTTTAGAATAAACTTAATTGTTTTATTTCTTAAAAATCCTCTTTTAACTATAACCTCTATGGAATTAAATAAGTTTTTCAATTTTTATCAATAGTTGAGATTTATTACTGTTCCATTTCCAGTATATTGATTTTTAATCCCTCAGTGCAATTTGTACAAATAGGAATTTTCTTTCGATTATTTAATACCGCTTTTCTGAAATTATAGAAATTGTTAGAATTCCAAACTTCTCTAATCGATTTTCCATTCAAAGTTCCCATTTCATACTTTGCATCTTTATCAAAGCAGCAGGAAACTAATTTCCCATCCCACGTAATTACCGCTGTTCTCCAAAGAGCAAAGCAGTAATTTTTAATTTTTCCTTTCATTCTGAAGGTACCATTTTCAACGACATATCGTCTGTATTTTGGATTAGAAGGAAGAAATTTTATTGCATTCTCATAAGATGATATTTGCATAGTTTTAAAGACTAATTTATCAACTCCAACTTCATTACAATATTTTTTAACTTCATCCAGAAGATGTTCATTTTGTTTCATCACGATAAATTGAAATTCAATATATGGCAATTTTTTCTTCAATTCTTTTTTTCTTCTAACCAACAGTCGTAATGCTTTATCAGCTTCTGCAAAAGTTCCGCCAACACGATATTTTTGATAAGATTCTTCATCTAATCCATCAACAGAAAAAATAATTTTATCGGGAGCGTTTTCTAAAATTTTATCAATATTTTTTTCATTTATCAGAAGTCCATTAGTACTTATGGAAACATAAATATTATTTTTTTGGGCGTAGTCTATAAATTCACTTAAATTTTTATTAATGTACGGTTCGCCTTGAAAAAATAATTGTAAGTAAAACCCAGTATCTTTTATTTGGTCAATCCAGTTTTTATAGTTTTCCATTTTTAACAAACCCAAAGGACGGGTGAGTATTCCCAAACCGCTAGGGCATTCCGGACACATCAGATTACAGTGATTAGTAGGTTCGATTGAATAAGAAACTGGCATTCCCCAGATAATAGGTTGTTTAATTGTTCTTGAAATTAAAAAGGAAGCAACCACTTTAATAACATTGCTGAATCTTTTGAGAGTAAAATATTTCAGTAAATTAATTTCCATCAATCTATTCCACTATTTCTCTATAAATAATTTCGCTGCATATAATAAAAGAAAAACGGCAAAAATTTTCTTAATTACTATTTCAGGAATATTAACGGCAATTTTTGATGAGAAATAGCTGGCAATCATAAAAGCAACAACAAGAATTAATGCCGCTTTAATATTAACATAGCCAGCGTTGTAGTAATTATAAATTGCGAATAATCCAATTGGTGGAAGCATCATTGCGAGTGAAGTCCCTTGTGCCTCTAATTGTGAATAATTTAATAAATAAACAAGACCAGGAATTACAATTACTCCCCCGCCAATTCCAAGAAATCCGGCAGAAAAGCCTGCAATAGCACCCAGAAAAATAAGAATTAAAACTGAATACATAGTAATCTAAGTGAATGTTAATAATGCTTCAAAGATAGTTAAAGTATTTTAATTAGAATTATTCAATATTTCAATCGGTTAAAATTAATCTTCATTTTTGTTATGTTTGAGAAGAAAAATTTTACTATTATGAACTCCAATACCAAATCAAAATTGAAATCTTTAGTTGGGGATACTAATTATTTCGACTCTTACGAAGACAGACTTGTTTATTCCTATGATGGAACTCCTACTCTTCATCAAATGCCGGAAGCAGTTTTATTCCCGCAGGATGAAGAACAAATTTCTCAAATTCTAAAATTAGCTAATGAAGAAAAGTTTGCAGTAGTACCTCGAGGTGCTGGAACTGGACTCAGTGGTGGTTCAGTACCAGTTGAGAATAGTGTTGTGATTGTATTGACGAAATGGAATAAAATCCTAGAAGTTGATGAAAAAAATCTGACTGTTTTAGTTCAACCCGGAGTAATAACAGGAATCCTTCAAAAAGAAGTTGAAAAAATCGGATTGTTCTATCCACCAGACCCTGGAAGTTTGAATGTTTGCACAATTGGTGGCAATGTAGCTAATAACGCAGGAGGTTTGCGAGGGCTTAAATACGGTGTTACAAAGAACTATGTCCTTGGTGTTGAGATGGTTTTACCAAATGGTGATTTATTAAAAACCGGCGGCAAAAATATGAAAGATGTTGCCGGCTATAACTTAAGAGATTTCATTGTTGGTAGTGAAGGTACTTTAGGTATAATTACAAAAGTCCTTCTTAAAATTATTCCTAAACCTGCAAAAGTAATTACTTTACTTGCCTACTTTGATAAACTTACAGACAGTGCTCAGGCAGTTTCAGATATAATTGCTGCCCACATTACCCCAAGTATGATGGAATTTTTGGATAATACTACAATAAATTGTATTGAAGACTATGTTAAAATTGGTTTGCCAAGAAACAGCGAAGCAATTTTATTGATTGAAGTTGATGGAAAAGGAAGTGCAGTAGATGAGGATTCGGAAATAATTAAAACTATTTTACAAAAGAATAAAGCTTCATTAATCAGAACTGCAACAACTGAATCAGAATCTTTGCAGCTTAAAACAGCACGAAGAACAGCATTTAGTGCATTAGCCCGCAAGAAGCCAACAACAATACTCGAAGATGCAACCGTTCCAAGAAGTGAATTACCAATAATGATCGAAAAAATAACTCAGTCAGCAAAACAATTCGATGTTATGATTGGAAACTTTGGCCACGCAGGCGACGGCAATTTGCATCCTACTGCATTGACAGATGAGCGAGACAAAAAAGAAATTGAAAAAGCTCATAGAGCATTTGATTTTATTTTCAATGAAGCCATTAAACTTGGTGGTACAATTACCGGAGAACACGGCACAGGCCTCTCCAAAAAACATTTTCTTGAAAAACTTGCGGGAATTCCGGGAGTTGAAATGATGAAAAAGATCAAATCTGTAATTGATGAAAACAACATTCTTAATCCAGGTAAGATTTTTACTATTTCGCCCAGATGCGAAGGTAGTCTGCCAATAAGAAGGGAGCAAATAAAAGACCTTTAATGAAATCCGTAAATTCTCATCAAGAGCTTCTTAAGATACTCCCTCACGATGACATTCTCCAACAGTGTATGCATTGTGGTTTATGCCTTGCTACGTGCCCAACTTATGACTTAACAAAAATGGAACGTTCATCTCCACGCGGCAGAATTTATATGATAAAGTCTGTCGCACGCGGTGAGATGGAACTTAGCGAGACGTTTGCTGAAGAAATGAACTTTTGTCTCGATTGCCAAGCCTGTGAAACTGCTTGTCCTGCAGGAGTTAAGTATGGAAGAATGGTTGAAACCGCAAGAGTTGTTGTGGACGAATCAATCCACAGACAAAAATATTCTGTCAAACTGAAAAGATTTTTACTAAGAAATATTGTTGCCTCAAGAAAAGCATTGAAATTTGTTTCAGGACTATTGAAGCTTTATCAAAAGAGTGGATTACAAAATCTTTTAAGAAAAACCTGTTTGCTAAAATTAGTTTCAAAAAAGCTTTATGAAATTGAAAAACTTACACCTGTAATTTCGGATAGGTTTTCTGATTCAAATATTAATGAAATAGAAAATCCCGATGGTAAATCAAAATATAAAACTGCTTTTCATTTCGGCTGCCTGATGAATACAATGTTCGCTGATATTAATCAGGATACAATAGATGTCTTAAAATCAGTCGGTTGCCGGATTATTACGCCTAAAGATCAGGTTTGTTGCGGCTCACTTATGGGTCATAATGGTGATATGGAATTTGCTCTTAAACTAGCAAGAAAAAATATTGATGCATTTCTTAAACATGATTATGATTTTTTGATTTCTAATTCTGCTGGTTGCGGTGCTTTTATGAAAGACTATGCTCATCTTCTTGAAGACGATCCGATTTACGCTGAAAAAGCAAAGATATTTTCATCCAAAGTCAAAGACGTAATGGAATTCTTAGCTGAACATAAACCTGAACTTGAACTTGAACCTAAACCTGAACCTGAACTAATAACTTATCACGACGCCTGCCATCTTGCTCATGCACAAAAGATTACTTCTCAACCGAGAGATGTAATAAAATCTATACCGGGGATAAAATACACTGAGCTTGATGAGGCAACCTGGTGTTGCGGCAGCGCAGGTATTTATAATGTTGTCAGATATGATGACGCACTTAAGCAATTAGAAAGGAAAATGAAGAATATTGAAAAAACGGGGGCGAAAATTGTTCTGACCGGAAATCCCGGTTGTATGGGACAAATAAAATTCGGTGCAGAAAAATTTGATGTTAATGTGGAAGTTTTACATCCTGTAACTTTGATAAAAAAATTGCTGAGCTGATAAAAGCTTAACCGTTTAAGATAATATTCACACTATCTTTTCATCCCACAGCAAGTGGTCAAAAGTTTCTCTGCTTCTGGTTACATAAACTCTGTCTCCATCTACCAAAATTTCTGGTGGACGGCGGCGACCATTGTAATTTGAAGCCATAACCATTCCATAAGCACCAGATGACATAATCGCGAGCAGTTCACCTGTTTTTGATTGATAGATTTCGCGGTCTTTTGCAAAATAATCTCCTGTTTCGCATATAGGCCCTACAATATCAGCTACAGTTTTATCTCTGCTTTCGTCTCGTTTTACCGGTTGGATATGATGATATGCGTGATAAATAGTCGGTCTCAAAAGATCATTCATTGCAGCATCAACAATTATAAATCTTTTATCTCCGTTTGAGAAATTATAAATAACTTCTGTTAAAAGAATACCTCCATTTGCGGTAAGGTATCTGCCAGGCTCAAAAAATATTTCACAATCAAGTTTATTGAAACAAGGGAAAAGATTTTCAGCATATTCTTCAATAGTGAATGGGACTTCATCACGATATTTAACTCCGATTCCGCCACCGACATCAAAATGTTCAAGCTTCAAACCATCTTTTTTTAATTCACAATACATCTCTGCTAATTTTGTTACTGCCTCTACAAATGGTTCGAACGAGGTTATTTGCGATCCGATGTGCATATCAATCCCGGTAAATTCAATGTTCTTAAACTCATTTCGGCGAGTGTAAAGATTCCACGCTGTTTTTGTGTCAACACCAAATTTACTGTTTGCTAAACCGGTTGAAATATATGGATGAGTTTTAGGATCAACATCGGGATTGACTCTGATTGCAACTCTTGCAACCCTTCCGAGTTCACCGGCAATTTTATCAATAAGCTCAACTTCTTCTTCGGATTCTGCTTTGATAAGTAACAGGTCTCTTAAAATTCCCAATTTGATCTCATCTTTGGTTTTTCCAACTCCGGTTAAAATTATATTGCTTGGTTCAACACCTGTTTTTAATGCTCTGTAAAGCTCTCCTTCAGAATTGACATCAACTCCGCTTCCTAATTGGACAAATGTATTTATTACACTTAAGTTGTAATTGGCTTTCATTGCATAAAAAATCTTATGCTTAATATTCTTAAAAGCTGAAGTAAAATCATTGTATTGTTTTTTGAAGTGATTACGGCTATAAATATATAAAGGTGTTCCATAATCATCTGCTAATTTTTTTAATGGAACTTCTTCAATAAAAAGTTCATCGTTGATGTATTTTATGAATTCTGTTTCAAAGTATTGCATAGATGTTTTTCAATAGAATGCTGATGACGCAGATTGGGCTGATAATCACTGAATTAAATCTGCGAAAATCCGTCGAATCAATGTTATCAGCGTTCAATACCCTTTAATCATATAAATAATATTTTTTTGATAATGCTCTGAACTTTTGAATATCTTTATTCAAGTAAGAGACAATATCACTTACCTTTTGATTTTTAACAAACAGTTTTCTGATTTTATCTGTGCCTAAAACTTTGTCGAACATATCATCGTTTTTACCTTCAACAATAAGATTTTTACCATACAGCTCATTTACTGCCTGTAAAAAGTAAAATTGAATTGGCACCAATTCGACTTCATCATAATTCAGTATATGAATCTGAACTCCGCTTAACATTTTATCCTTACCAAAAGCATAATATGGTTTGTAAGTAATCGGTCTGAATACAACACCGGGAAGTTCAAATGAATTCATTTTGTTTGCAAGTTCAACTGAATTAATCCATTCAGCGGCAAATGTTTGGAATGGCAAAGTATATCCAACTCCTATTGATACCACATCTCTTAATTCCCCGACAATTCCCGAAGCAACATAATAAAAGGATGAATAATGATGTGGAATATGAGGAGAAGTCAAAACCCAGGGCAATCCCGTTTCTTCAAAATACATATTTCTCTTCCAGCCTTCCATTTTAATAACAGTTAACTTGCATTTTGCTTTTTTTGCAAGTAATCCTTCTTCATTTAATAAAATAGCCAATTCCCCAACGGTTAATCCGTGAATGTATGGAATAGAAAACTGACTTACGAAAGAATAAAAACCCTCTTCAACAAGATTTCCTTCAATTCTGTTTCCACCTAAAGGATTTGGTCTATCAAGAATGAGAACCTCTTTATCATTTTCTGCTGCTGCTTCCATTACTAATCCCATAGTGCTAATGTAAGTATAAGACCTGCATCCAATATCCTGAATGTCAAAAACCAGAACATCAACATCTTTTAACATTTCAGAAGTTGGTTTTCTGGTCTTACCATAAAGCGAGTAAACAGGAAGTGAAGTAGTTTCATCAATATAAAAATCAACATACTCTCCGGCAGAATAATTTCCTCTAACGCCGTGTTCTGGTCCATACAAAGCAATAAGATTGACTTCGGGAGATTCGAATAAAATATCAATAGTGGACTTTAATTTACGGTCAACACCGGTTGGATTAGTTACCAATCCGACTCTTTTTCCTTTAAGAATATTAAAATTTTGTTCTCTTAAAACTTCAATTCCGGTTTTTACTTTTGCTTTTGTTTTTACGACCATCTTTTTTTCAAGAATCATTCTTAAAATCGTTCCGTCTTCAATATACTTGTATAAATCTTTTCCCGGGCAAACGGTTTGAGTAGTATAATCTTTGTGTCCGCGAATATCTTTATCAGAAACATTGTATTTGTCCTGTAAAAAAGAAACAAGGTTTACAAGTGAATTCAACTGACTCTGATTAATTTTTTGTTCTTCATAATTTCCAACAACACAAATCAGCGCGTGACCTCTTACATCATAATCAGTATTTGTATCGCCGGGATAATTTATTGGACGAGCTTCATATATATTCCCTTTCAAATCAATCATAAAGTGGTAAGGAATATCAATCCATTTCTTTTCTCTTCTGCTCCAGCTCTGAAGGTTTCTGAGATATTGAATCATATCTTTATCCTCAGGGAAATATTCACCTCCGTGATGGATTGTTATTTTGTTAATAGTATGAGAAGGGATTGCTTTTTCCAATGGTTTCCAATTCCAATCAGCTTTTTTAATAACCTTAAGTTCAGAAGGATAATGCAGTTCACTAACCTGTATAATTTCAACAACATTTGATGAACAGGCACAAATTGAAATCACAATTAAAATATAAGATAGAAATAATGAAATTTTAATCATAAAAAAGCCTGAGTTAGTTTTATAAAAATTAAATATTAGTCCCATTCAAATTTAAATCAATTTTTTATAAATGCATTTTTTTCAGTTTTTACTTGTTAATTCCGACTAAACATTTAATAAAAAATCTTTGCATATAATACTAATATAATTTAATTTTCCTATGTAGATTGTATACATTATACAGTATAAAATATATGATGATCGAAAAAGAGCAGATAAGCGTCAATTTTAATTTCGAAGAACTTAAACCACTCAGAGAAAGGATTGCTTCCTCCATAAGAGATTCAATAATTGAAGGAAAAATCAAACCAGGTGAACGCTTACTTGAGCCAGTAGTTGCCAAAGTTCTCGGAGTGAGCCGAACACCTTTAAGAGAAGCTTTCCTGCAATTAGAGTCTGAAGGCTTTCTTAAATTCAATCCAAGAAAAGGAGCTTTAGTTACTGAAACTTCACCCAAAGATGCAGAAGAAATTTATCAGATAAAGGGTGCTCTGGAAGCATTGGCTGCAAGATTAGCTGCTAACAATATTTCCAATAATCAAATAGAAGAATTAGTAAATATTAACAAAAAAATGGAATCTATTGCCCAATCAAAGAAAAAAGATTATAAAACTTTTCTCGAGTTAAATTCTTTATTTCACCATAAAATTTATGAATGCTGCGGAAATGAGAAACTTAAAAAAACTATCAGAACATTAAGAAATCAGACTTTAAGATATAATTATATATTTCTTTCCCTTCTTTCACATTTAGATCAATCAGTAACAGAGCATTATGAAATAATCAAATCGTTAAAGAAGAAAAAACCTGATGAAGTTGAGTCTATAGTAAAAAAACATAATGATAGTGCACTCAAAATGCTTATTGATTATATGAAAAATCAGAAAAAATTAAACTAATAATTGAAATAAGGTGTGAATAATGGAAAAAATTAAAGTTGCTTTAGTCGGATTTGGAAATGTCGGGTGTATGGCTCTTGATGCTATTACACAAGAGCCTGATATGGA
The DNA here is from genome assembly GCA_937942875.1 of uncultured Ignavibacterium sp. GTDB lineage: Bacteria > Bacteroidota > Ignavibacteria > Ignavibacteriales > Ignavibacteriaceae > Ignavibacterium. The sequence continues at coordinate 37,427 of CALEBT010000067.1, forward strand.
AATTGCAGGAATTGTAGAATTACTCAACCGTCAGAAAATAAGAGAATCTCTAAATCCGCAGAAATGCTGCAAATTCGGGGAAACACAAGTTGTTAAAAATATAAAAGAACTTAACAAAGTAGATGTTGCTCTAGTGTGTGCCCCGTCCAGAAAAGTAAAAGAAGTTGTAACTGAATGTCTTAAACTTGGAATTAATACTGTTGACAGTTTTGATATCCATTCTGAAATACCTCAGCTGCGAAAATATCTTGATCCAATAGCTAAAGAAAGTAATAAAGTTTCAATAATTTCTGCCGGATGGGATCCTGGCATTGATTCAGTTATCAGAGGTTGGTTTTTAGCAATGACTCCGAGAGGAATTACACATACTAACTACGGACCCGGAATGTCAATGGGACACACTGTTGTAGTGAAAGAAATTCCGGGAGTGAAGAATGCACTTTCTATTACTGTTCCTGCTGGGATGGGAATTCACAGAAGAATGGTTTATGTAGAACTCAAACCAGGAACTAACTTTTCAGAAGTTGAACAAGCAATTAAAAATGATCCATACTTTATTAAAGACAGAACCTATGTATTTGAGGTTGATGATGTTGAAAAACTTATTGATGTCGGACACGGAGTTTTAATGGAAAGAAAAGGTGTATCTGGTGCAACCCATAATCAAATGCTAAAGTTCGAAATGAAAATCAATAACCCTGCATTAACCGCTCAGGTAATGGTTTCTGCAGCTCGTGCTGCAATGAAACAAAAACCAGGTTGCTATACAATGATCGAAGTACCTGTAATTGATTTTCTATACGGAGAACTTGAAGATTTTGTATCAAGTTTAGTTTAATATTTTGAGATTATATGTCTGATCCATACAAAAGAAAATTAGTAAATCAAGATTTTTATTATAGTAAAGTTGATATACACGGAAGATTTGTAGTCGTACTTGATGGTCAACTTGATAACAGGGATCTGTATCTCATTCAACCTATTTCCAGAGCTTTTCCTCAGAATACAATAATCGAGTTAATCGGAACAGATGAAGAAAATGCTTCTCCCGGAAATTCGGTTAACAAAATATGTTACATCGGATTTGTTGAGATATTAAATGGTGGAGTAATCCTGAGAGGTGATAAAGTCTTTTGGAATGATAAAGAAATTGGAACCATAGCCGGTTACGATGATACACATATGCCAAATCATCAAAATACAATTTTGAAAATGCGAACAAGAATATCAGGTAAAGAACTTGGGATAAAAATAAATGATAAAATCTTAATCAAAGGATTTGAAAAATAATTTTAATTTTTCTTATAACTAAAAAACTAAAGGTTAAATAAAATGGCAAAACCAAGATTTAAATTCGAAATGTACAAGAGATTACAACAAAGAACTCCTCAAATATATGCAGAAGCCAAAAAAGCTGCTGAAAGTCTGAATATCCCCGCTGAGCTTAAAGGAGCTTTTGGTTTAACAGGAGCTATTTCCGGATGCCCTTCTCCATTAAGAGATGATATTGAACATTTTATGGCACAGGAATCAAAAAAAGTAGTACCTCTTGCAGTTTATGTTGATCAGATTAGGGAAATAATTAAAGAAATGTATGGAGATGATTATGATGCCGCTCCTGTTAATACTTGTGAAGGCGGCTTGTGGGTAACATTCGATACGCTTATGACTCCTCCGAATCAAGGAAGAGGAGATAATTACAGAACGAGATACATTGCTCCTTTGGAGAGACATATTCATCATCAGGCATCTTATGGAAGACCTTTTCCTCCGAAATACAAAGACATTTTAGCCGATAGAGGCTGCACTGCCGGCGAGCTTGGCTTTTATGGAAAACGTCAGAATAATCTTGATACTGTTTTGGTTCCACTTGAAGGAGCTGAATATCCTACTCACGGAATAAACTATCATCCCGTTCCACTTCTTAAAAACGTCAATGCAAAAGAATCTCTTGAAAAGATTAAAGAAGTTGCAGAAAGACACCAGACTTTACTTGCAGGATTTGCTTCCTTAGGTTATGATACTGCTGGTTATGGATATGGTCAAAAAGATGAAAACGGAACACCTTTATTACAAAAAGGGTTAGCTGAGTTGGCAAAAAAGTACAATGTGCCTTACGTAATTGATAATGCGTGGGGAATACCGTTTATTGGTAACAGTATTAAAAAAATTGGTGCTGATGTAATGATTTATAGTATGGATAAAGCTACAGGCTCTGCAACTAGTGGATTGATTATTGGTAAAGAAGATGTTCTCGTTCCAATCAGAAGAGCATTGGGTTATCACGGGAATCGTTATGGAACAACTGCTTCCTATGGAAAAGCCGCTCTTGTAACTATGGATCCGGGTAAAGAAGGTCTTAGTGGTCAACTTGCTGCATTGAGAGTATTAAGAGATAATCCTCAAGTAATTACAAAACCTATTGATGATTTGTATGAAATTATTATAGACGAATTTTCAAGAATTGATGAAAGAATCAGAAGAGATTTTGTCTTTGCTAAAAGTTATAATTGTGGTACTGTTGAAATCAACTATGAAAATAGCTGGGAAGAAGGCAAACTTGGAATTCCAATCTTTACAATTGAAGATATGTATTCTGGTTCAAATCTTTTCCAGGACGGAATGTCTCAAATGGGAATTATTCCGACTATTGCTTATGATGCTAATATTTTTATTTCACCAGGACTTGGAACAACTGACAATAAAGGTCAAATTATAGAAGACAGAACCAGAATGGTAATTCGCGGGCTGGTTAAATTAATTGAAATAGTTTGTGAACATGCAGGTATTTACGAATAAAGAATTTTGCTTCTTAAATGCCACTAAGACTCCAAGGCACTAAGTTCTTTGTGTCTTAGTGCCTTGGTGGCATTAATCTTATTGTTATGCACATTTGAAATTTTTAACCTTCTTGAGGTAAATATGACAACGGCCATAGAACATATAATGGACGCAATAGATATAGAAACTTACCTGGTGTGTAAGGATGAAAATGAAGGCAAGGTATTAGCTCTGCAACTTGGAAGAGAGTTAAATCTTGGTGACATAGATATAATGTATCAGGAATTTGATGGATATGGAGTTAGAGTACGATTAAGAAAATACATTTATAAGCCAGGTAATATTTATAAATATCTTAATCAAGAATAAAAAGTTTAACGGTTTATTATGTCAAAAAAGATTTTATGTGTTCCTTTAGATCCCGTTCACGATGTTGGTATAAAAATTATAAAAAGTGAACTCGACAAAAATGGACATCAAACTGAACTTCTATCTCCTGATTTAGCCCCTGAAACAATTGTAAAAATAGCAGCGAACGGGGATTATGATTTTATTCTGGTAAGTCGAACGCTTGGATACGGAGTAGCAGAAATGCTCGCTCGTTTTGTTGATATGTTGGATGCCGCCGGCGTAAGAGAAAAATCTAAAATTGTAATTGGCGGTAAACCAATAACTCCGGAGTTGGCTGCAGAACTTGGATTTGATAAAGGATTTGGAGAACATTCTTCAATTGAAGATATTTTAGCCTATATTGAAGGAAGAGAAGTCGAAATAAAAAATGTTGGCTTGAATAGGATTAAGAAAAACATAGCTGATAATTATGATTATAAATTCAAGAACCGGGAAATAGAAATTCTTTTAGATAGTATTGCCAGTAAACTTCTGAATTTTGTAATCGGTAAAAAATCTCCGGGTGTAGAGAGAGCAAAAATTCAGGAAGAAATCTTTAATACTCAGGACGAGACTAAAAGAAGAAAACTTCTGGAATATTATTATTCACTTTGCGACAAAGTAATAGTTGATGGCAATCAAAATAAAAATTTTGTAAAAGGTGTCAGAGAAATAACAGAACTTGAATTAAAAAATCTCAACAACTTTCTGCTTAACTCAAAACCTGTTAATCCTTATAAAATTCAACATACAGAAAAGCAGCCTTTATTATTTAAATTCCTTGGAAGTGGTTGTCCGATTATGGATATCACTCACGCAAAAGTTTGTGAACGTTATGGTATAGATGGATTTTTAATTATTAATCCTTCCTGGGAAGCCCGATATGAAGGTCTTTTACAAGGTTATTTAACCCACGAAAATGATGGAACCATCACTTCGTTTAATAATATTAAGTTAATGAGAACGAGTTTGGATCACAGCACTCTTCTTACAGTTCGTGCTCACCGGGGATTAAATACACCTGAAACTGTATTATTAGCCGGTGAAGCTGGCGCTGATCTTGCTAAAATCAATCTTGTATATGGTTCTTTAGGAGCGGGAACTGATCCTGTCCGATTAGCAGTAGATGGAGTTGAAGCAATTAAGTTGGCTGCAAGGTACAATATGCCTTTTGATATTCCCGGTAACGATGAACTTAGTGGAGTTCCTGCGTGGAAAACCTTAGCCGGACTTCTCATTAATGTAATGATTGGAATTAAACTGGGTGCAAAACCTATTCTCAAACCTCTTTTCTGTTACGGACCTCATATTGTTATTAATGGAATGATGAAACATAATTTCATAGATTATAATGCTGCAAAGATTTATGCTTTAAGGGAAATTGTTAATTCACCAATCTGGCCCGGAGAACCTATTGCATTTATGACTCAATCGGAAGAAAGAGTACAATCAGCAAATTCAACTTCTTATCACGCATCTCTCGCTGCTTCACTGGAGGTAGATGCAATTACTGTTGCATCAACAGACGAAGCTTATTCAAGAGGACCAATTTGTATTACATCCAGAATAGACTGCATTAGAGCAATCTCAGATTCTTTCAGATTTATGGGAAATGCAAAATTTGAGACAACTCCGAAAGCTCAGAACTACACCGAAGATTTAATAAAAAAGATAACCGAAACACTCAGAGAAGTTGATGAAAAGGATAATCTGACTTCTGCGATTTACCAAGGATGTCTTGGCAATAAAGAGGATGGCGCCTATCCGGGTAAATTTGGTATTGGAACTGTCAGTTAAATATGAAAACTATCGGAGTAATTGGTACCGCTAAGAATACTGGTAAAACCACGACATTATCTTTTCTGCTCAAACAATTTATTGAAAGAGGTTCAAATATCTTTTTAACTGGAATTGGCTATGACGGAGAAGAAATTGACAATATAACAAATCTCCCTAAACCCAGGTTATTTCTTGAACAAAACACTTTTGCAGCTACCTCAGAAAAATGCCTAATTAACTCGGAAGCAAAATTTGAAATAATAGAACAAACAGGTTTGACCACTGCACTTGGGAGAATCTTTTTAGTTAAAATTTCAGAACCAGGCTTAATGGTTATTGCCGGACCTAACAAAAAAAAAGCATTAAGTGAATTAATTAGTCTGGCTAAGGAAAAAACAAAATGTGATATTATTCTTGTAGATGGTTCTCTGAATAGAATCTCGCCAATGTATATTCTTAATAAATTGATTTTTACAACTGGTGCCTCTCGCAATACAAATATAGACCAGCTTGTTGAGGAAATGCTGACAATCGAAAAAATATTTAGTTTGAATTTATCTGACCAGGATTTTGATGATAAATACATTAGTATCAAATATTCCAATAAAATATTACCTCTCGGTATCAACTCCCTTGTTGATGAAAATGATTATAAAGTTCTAGAAAGATATTTAGACAATAATCTTAAAAAGATTTTCATCCCTGGTCTGATTTCTATCGATTTTATGAATAAAAATATTGATAGACTTTTCAATTCAATTAAGAAGCCTTTTGATGTTATTTTTCATTCTCCACTTCAACTATTATTGACATATGATTTTTCTAAAATCACTCAGTTATTAGCCGGATTTAAAGAATATGATATTAGAATTTCATTTAAATTTAAGCCTGAATTATCAGCAATTACTATAAATCCATTTTATCCAAAAGCAGATAATTTTAATTATATAGCCTCGTTTATTGACAATAAGATTTTCTTGGACAAAATGATTAAATCTCTTAAAACTCCTGTATTTAATATTTTTGAATCAGGTTCAGAAAAGATTTTTGAACTAATATAATTTTCAAACAAAGAAAAATTTTTATGGAACATTACGGCTTTTTTTCCATTTTACCGCCGGTATTGGCAATTATTCTCGCAATAAAAACCAGACAAGTTTTCGTTTCACTTCTATTCGGAATATGGCTTGGTTGGATTATACTCAGCGGAGGAAATGTACTTTTGGGCACTACATCTACAATTCAGGCTTTGGTTGATGTTTTTAAAGACAGCGGAAATACAAGAACTATAATGTTTAGCTGTCTTGTTGGTGCTTTGATTGCTTTTATTCAGAGGTCAGGTGGAGTTGCAGGTTTCGTAAAGATGATTAACAGATTTCTTGAAAAACTTGAACTCAAAAAAATTGGTAAGAGCAGAAAAACAGTTCAGTTAATTGCCTGGGCAACAGGCACAGCTATTTTTGTTGAATCAAGTATAAATGCTTTAACTGTCGGAACTGTATTCAGACCAGTATTTGACAGATTAAAAATTCCAAGAGAAAAACTTGCCTATATCGCTGATTCTATTTCTGCCCCGACTTGTATATTGATTCCATTAAATGCCTGGGGCGCATACATAATGGGATTGATAGCAGCACAAGGTTTCTCTAATCCTCTTGGTGTTTTAGTTAAAGCATTTCCACTTAATTTTTATCCAATGCTGGCTATGGCTATGGTACTGTTTGTAATAATTAGTCAAAAAGATTTTGGACCGATGAAGAAAGCTGAAAAACGAGCAACTGAAGAAGGTAAAGTTATACGAGATGGTGCAGTCCCATTAATTTCATCTGATGTAGTTTCTTTGGATAAAAAAGAAAATGTAAAAGAAAAAGCTTTCAATATGATTGTACCCATTTCGGTAATGGTGGGAATGATGCCTTTAATGCTTCTTTATACAGGATGGGGTCAGGTTGAAAATATTTCCTCACTTAAATGGTATGAACAACTTTTTTATGCGTTAGGAAAAGGTTCTGGTTCAACTGCTGTGCTTTACTCGGTTTTAACGGCAATAATTGTAGGTAGTGTTCTTTATATCTGCCAAAAAATATTCACTTTTGCAGAAACTATCGAACTGATATTTAAAGGAATTAGTGGATTGATCCCTCTTGCTTTGCTAATGATGTTAGCTTTTGCCATCGGGGCAGTTTGTCGTGAACTTGGTACAGGTCTTTATGCCGCTGAATTATCAAAAGCCTGGTTATCTCCGAATTTTGTCCCTGTAATAGTTTTCGTTGTAGCTTGCTTCATTGCATTTTCTACAGGAACTTCCTGGGGAACTTTTGCTATTATGCTTGCCATTGGAATTCCGATGGCACAAACACTTGATGCAAATATTTATCTCACTATTGCTGCTGCTTTAGGTGGTGGAGTTTTTGGGGATCATTGCTCACCTATTTCTGATACAACAATTATTTCCTCAATGGCTTCTGCAAGTGATCATATTGATCACGTCAAAACTCAATTACCTTATGCTTTAACAGCAGGAATAATATCAGCATTTCTATATCTGATTCTGGGAATTTTAATTCATTAAAGTTCGGAAAAGAAGTACAAAATCTTCGCACCTTGAGCTTTAGAATCATCTTAAATACAACATCTTTTTCGTCTGGACGAAATTACCTGCTTTAAGTTGATAGAAATAAATTCCACTCGCAATTGAATTGCCTACTGCCAATTGCCAACTGCTTACTGACACTTCGTGAAATCCGGCTTCTCTGTAATCATCTACTAAAGTTGCAACTTCATTTCCCAAAACATCATAGACTTTCAATGTCTGCCAACTGCTTACTGGCGACTGCCAACTGATGCGGGTGCTTGGATTGTCCGAATGGATGGCATTGCCAAATGGATTAGGATAATTCTGATTAAGAATAAAATTATCAACAATAGTTACTTGCTTTTGTTCAACTGAATTTGGTTGTGCAAATAAGTTTTTATAAAAGGTAAAATTTCCATCATATTCACCTACAATTAAATCTTTTTTTCCATCTCCATCTAAATCTGCAAAATCAGTATTTGCATTTTGTTTTACTTTAACACCATTAAATAATGTATCTGCTCTTACCCAAACGGGACTTTGAGCATTTCCATCATTTCTATAATAGAATATTGTTCCATTACTTCGTCCGATAATTAAATCATAATCCCAGTCATTATCAACATCTGCTAATGTGGCAGAACTGTAACTTGGAAAAGTAATTCCTGAAAACACATTATTATTTTGAACAAAAACATTATTACCAGTATTCTCGTAAAATCTATAATCTGAACCAGTTTCTGCGGCAACTAATAAATCCAAGTCGCCGTCGCCATCAATATCAACAACAGCAGGCGAACTCATCCAACCAACATCTATAAATCCAAATATTGAATTGTTAGCAGTAAATGTTCCGTTATTATTTAAGAAAAGATATATTTTACCATCAAGAGCACCAGAGATAATATCAAAGTCACCGTCTTTATCAAAATCAACAAATACAGGTGAACTGTACGAATTGACTGTTAAACTTGAAAACGATGTGCTAACCATAGCAAATTGTGGCTTAAGGTTTGTACCATTGTTCCTGAAATAATAAAATTTACCATCCCACATACCGCATAACATATCAACATCTCCATCATTATCATAATCGGCAAGAGATACAGTACCGCCACTTCCATTAAGCTTAATTACTTTGAAATAATCAGGATAATATTGGAACAAAGGATTAGTTGCTGTACCGTTATTTCGATAGACATAAAGTATTCCGGAAGACTGACCATAAACTAAATCAAGATCACCATCATAATCGAGGTCAACAAAAGTTGGATTTTTCCAATAGGTGGAAGTTTCAACAATTGCGAAAGTATTATTCTCTCTGACCCAAACCGGTTGAGAAGGCGTACCATTATTTTTATAATAATAGATAGCAGCACCATCTCTACCAACAAGTAAATCATAGTCTGAATCATTATCTATATCAGCTAATGCAGGATAAGAATTTAATCCGACATCAGGAATACCTGTTACCAGAGAATTATCTGCAATAAATTTTGGTGACGAACTTGTTCCAATATTTCTGAATCCGAGAGTTAATCCCGGTTCAGGACCTCCGATTAAAGATTCTCCTGTTCCAACTAACAAATCTAAATCACCGTCACTATCTAAGTCTGCAAATGCTGGTTTAGGATCGCCTCCGATTAGTGGATTTACATTAGAAAAGATAGTATCAACTTTCTCAAAATCCGGAGTAGTTATACTTCCTTTATTTTCATAATATAGCAAGCCATAATAACCACCAATTACTAAATCCAGATCACCATCCCCATCAAGATCGTGTAAAACAGGGTAATCAGAATTTGTGTTAATCAATCCGCCTGAATAAATGTTTTCAATAATTGAATTATCTTTGGTAAAAGTTGAAGGAAAAAGCAGTGAATTATTCCGGAAAAAATCAACCATATCAGTATTGTTACCAAGAAATAAATCCTTAGTTCCGTTGTTATCAATATCAGCAAAAAAAGGAGCTGAAAAACTTTTGACTGTTACACCAGAAATCGTAAAAACCGAATCAACTTTAAGCCAATTTTGAGGGTACACAATTGAATTGATTAAGAGTACAATTATGATTGAGAGAAAGAAAGATTTAGAATTATTTTTCACATTAAACTCCAAATGGTTGGGGAAATTAATAAACCAATTTAGTAAATATTTACTGTACTATAAGGAAAATGTTAACTCATTTGCAATTAATTCAGCTTGTTTCAACACTGTCTCGGTAGCTAACTTTTGCATATCGGGTGGATAGCCATACTGCCTTAAAGTTCTTTTAACTATTACTTTTAATTTTGCCTTTGCACTTTCTTTTAA
>CALEBT010000068.1 GCA_937942875.1 uncultured Ignavibacterium sp.
AATAGAAGAAAGGATAGCATTAAGACATCAATAATTCCGTTTAAAGCTTTATTGATGAATTCTTTTCTTAAAAAGGACTCTAATTTGTTTATTATCTTCTGATAAAACTCACTTTTCATAGACTATTGACTAAGTGCAAAAATTATAAGGTTAGCTCCAAATTTAAGAGCTTCAAGTCTTTTTTCTTCAGGATTATTATGGACTTCTCTGTCTGCCCAACCATCACTTGGATTCGACTCATAAGTATAAATTACCGCAATCCTATTCTCGACAAAAATTGCAAAAGTCTGTGTCGGTTTTTTGTCATGCTCGTGAATCTTAGGAGCTCCATTTTCAAATTTGTATGGAGTTGTAAATATTTTATGGTTAAATGGGAGTTCAACAAATTCCTTCTCCGGGAAAACTTTCTTCATTTCTCTTCTGATAGATTTATCTAATCCGTAATCGTCATCAATATATAAAAATCCACCGCTTTGAAGATATATCCTCAGTCTTCTCACTTCTTCTGCTGAAAAAGAAATATTGCCGTGCCCGGTTAAAAACAAAATCGGATATGAAAATATTTCATCAGTTGAAATATCCACAAATTTGTAAACAGGATTGGTTTTAATGTTAGGAAAATTTTTTGAAATAAAACGAAGCAGGTTTACTTCTGCAGATGGGTCGTTATACCAATCCCCACCACCTGAGTATTTTAATCTGGCAATTACAAGACCATCACTGAATTGCGAGAATGTAATCGTATTGAAAATCAATAAAATTATTAAGATTGCTTTCATCTATATAAATTAAATTTACTTGAAATATATATTAAAGAAAGTTACTGATAAGGGAAAATTAATTGCCTGATTTATTTTCTAAATTATCTGATTCAATTTTAATTAGCTCCCCAAATTTGATTACTTCTCTGAATAATTGTTCTGTTAATATGATATTTGTACTAATATCAAATCCCGCTTGTTTCAGACATTTTGCCAGCCAGGTATTACAAGTATTAAAAAGATGATACTCACCTTTTGCTTTGAAGAAAAATATCTTATTTGCAATAGCATTTAATAAAACATAATCATCATCATTTTTATAAAAAGTATTTTCTATAAAATCCAGAATTTTTTCCAGCTGATTTTCTGAAACAGTCAGACGAATAACAATATCTGAGTATTGAAAAAGGATCTCTTTCGGCAAACGAATTCCCTCTATTCTTAGAGTGCTTGATGTTGGTTTAAGAATTGCCCGGGCAGCTAAATATAAATCAAAATCGGGTATCTGATAAAACAACTCATCACCCCAGCCAAAATCAATTAAATTATAATTTTCAAAAAAATTCATAAATCTATATTTTCTCTTATCTGCGTTTTCTGAATGAATCAGAATCGCAGTATGCCAATGTTGTTTGATAAGATAAACCTCAAAATCATTTTCATTTACCTGAATATCATAATCCTGTGTTAAAGTTGAAGTGTTAAAAAAGAAGAAAATTATTGGGAAAATCACTATGTTAAGCATATCAAAATTCAATCCTATGGAAAAAATATGAAACAAAAGTTTTTTCACTCAATAATAATCTTAATTGTTTTAATTTTCACTATATCGTTAAATGCTCAAACAAATTCAAATAAATATACAATTGTAATTCACGGTGGAGCAGGCGGATTTTCTCCGAATAGTCCTGATTCACTAAAAGACCTTTATCTGAATTCTCTCAGAGAAGCATTGAAAATTGGTGAAAATATTTTGAAAAATGGTGGAACCTCATTAGATGCGGTTGAGAAGGTAATAAATTATTTTGAAGACAATCATTTATTTAATGCCGGGAAAGGTGCAGTTTTTACAACTGAAGGTAAACACGAACTTGATGCCTCGATTATGAATGGGAAAGATTTATCGAGTGGTGCTGTTGCAGGTGTTACATTGATAAAAAATCCTATTTCTCTTGCAAGATTAGTTATGGAAAAAACTGATAATGTTTTATTTGCCGGAAAAGGAGCTGATGAATTGGGAATTAAATTTGGCTTACCTGTTGTTCATAATTCATATTTTCACACTGAAGAGCAATATAAGGAATTCTTAAAGGGCTCAGTAAAAAAACATACAGGAGAAACTGTAGGATGTGTTGCAATTGATAATTATGGAAATATAGTTGCAGGAACATCAACCGGCGGAAGAAACTTTAAATTACCCGGACGAGTGGGTGACTCTCCAATTATTGCTGCAGGTAATTATGCTGATAATAATACTTGTGGAGTTTCGGCAACAGGTATTGGAGAGTTATTCATTAAAAACAGTGTTGCTTACAATATCTCTGCTTTAATGAAATTTAAAGGATACTCATTGAAGGAAGCCTGCGAAGAAATGATGTATAAAGTGCTTCCTGATGGAGCTGGAGGTATTATTGCGGTAGATAAAAACGGAAATTATCAAATGCTTTTTACAACTAATGCAATGTTTCGGGGTGTTGCAAATTCGAATGGACTTTTTGAAGTTGCAATTTGGAAATAGAAAGGAGAATTTATGAGACCAAATAAGGGTGATTATCCAGAATATGCCCAGAAATACATTGATCTGATTCAAGGAGAAGATATAATCTGGATACTTAATAAGACAAGCAAAGAAATGACAGATGTTATTAACAGTTTCCCCAAAAGCAAAGGTGATTATTCTTATTCTGAAGGTAAGTGGACTGTAAAACAAGTTATCGGTCATCTTTCCGATACAGACAGAATTTTTTCTTACAGAGCTTTAGCAATTGCAAGAGGCGAAACTCAGCCTCTTCCTTCTTTTAATCAAGATTCTTATGTTGAGAATGGATTTTTTGATTCGAAAACTCTATCAGAGATTTCTTACGAATATCGTTTAATCAGAGAATCTAATTTACTACTATACAGAAGTTTTGATAAATCAGTTTATAATAACAGAGGGATTGCCGCCGGCACAGAGGTTACAGTGCTTGGAATTATGTTTATGGTTGCTGGTCATCAGAAACATCATATAAATATTTTAAAGGAAAAATATTTCAATTAAGGATTATACAATGAAAATAGAAAATTCTGTTTTTTTAGTCACTGGCGGAAGTCTTGGTATCGGTAAAGCAACCGCAAAATTATTATCTGAAAAAGGTGGAAAAGTTATTATCACAGGACGAAATCAAGAACGCCTTGAAGATGCTGCTAATCAGATTGGAGCATTTCCTATTTGTGCAGATGTATCAAGTGAATCAGATGTATTAAAGACATATAATATTATTCTTGAAAAATTCGGAACTTTTCACTGTCTCATTAATAATGCAGGTATTGGCAGTAAATGGCAGGATATAGCAAATATTGAATTAGAAGATTTTCAAAAAGTTTATTCTGTCAATGTTTTCGGGGCTGCATTGATGGCTCGGGAAGCAGCTAAAATTTTTATAAAAAACAATTATGGTAATATTGTAAATGTCTCATCAACTGCCGGGACAAAAGGTTTTGCTTACGGCACAGTATATTCTTCTTCTAAATTTGCATTAAAAGGAATGACTCAATGCTGGCAGGCAGAACTCAGAAAATACAACATCAGAGTTATACTCATCAATCCAAGTGAAGTAACTACTGCTTTTAACAACCCTGATGGAATTGAAAGACCTGAAGAACCAAAAAAATTAAGACCTCTTGAAATTGCTCACTCTATTGTGTCTGCGCTTGAAATGGATGACAGAGGTTTTATTCCTGAACTTACAATCTGGGCAACAAATCCTTTTTAATTATGACATATAAAGAAGAAAAATTACCAAAATGGTTAGAGTGGGCAAGAGAAATACAACAGCTTTCCCAAACAGGACTTGCTTTTGCCACAAATGAGTATGAGAAAAAAAGATATACCAGATTGTTAGAGATTGTTTCGGAAATTATTGAAACACACACCCAATTGGATTATGAATCTACATTAAAATCTTTAATGAATCATCCCGGATATGCTACACCTAAAATTGATGTCCGAGCGGCAGTTATTAAAGATAATCAAATCCTCTTAGTTCAGGAAACAACGGACAAAAAATGGGCGATGCCAGGTGGCTGGGCTGATGTTGGAGACATTCCTTCTGAAGTTGCAGTAAGAGAAACATACGAAGAAAGCGGATTTAATGTAAAACCTGTAAAGGTTATTGGTGTTTATGATGCAAACAGATTAGGTGGTCATCTTGAATTATTTCATGCCTTCAAAATTGTTTTTCTCTGTGACCTAATCGGAGGTGAAGCAAGGATTAGCGACGAAACTCTTGACGTAAAATTTTTTGATTTTGATAAACTTCCCCCTCTCTCCTTGAACAGAACGAATCAAAGACATATTGATGAAATAATTATGCATCTGAAATCAGAAAACAGAAAAACATTTTTTGATTGAGATGATTTATGAAAGATTATTTAATTAAAAAGCTCTATTTCTTTTTAATTTCAATTGCAGCTTTCTCCTGCACTACTAAAATCTCTGTTCTTGTTAAAAACGCTATCGAATCTTATAATGAAGGCAAATATCTGACCAGTTTATTTTTCTCCGATCAGGCACTATTAGAAAATCCGAATGATAACGAAGCCTTGTTAATTGCAGTTAAAGCCCACTTAAAACTTGAAGAATATGAAGAGGCTGACAAAAAATTAAATAAACTTATATCTCTGTCGGATGATCCGGAATTATTGTTTATTAAAAGTCAGATTAATATTGGTTTACAGGATTATGAAACAGCAATATTAAATTTAGAAAAGTATCTAACTCAAAATATCAATAATAAGAATGAATTTGCCTACTTCAATATTGCTTATTGTTACTATCAGTTAGGTGATTACGATTCTGCTTTAAAGTACTACTTAAAATATTCATACTTGAATCAACAGAACAAAGAAGCGTACTTAAATATAGCTTATTTATTTGGTTATCTTGGAAATTCTGATTCTGCAATTGCGTATTACAATAAAGTGCTGACTATTGACTCGTCTGATTATAATGCTCTCTATAACCGTTCTGTAGAGTATCAGATTCAAAAGAAATACAAATTTGCGAGTAATGATCTTGAATTATTAAAGCAGTTTTATCCGGATAATTTTAATGTATTAATGGATTTAGCTAAAGTTAGAATTAAAGAGAATAAATATTTCAATGCGATAAATGAGTTAACTATGGCAATCAAAATTGACTCTACAAATGCTGAAGCATACTTTTTAAGAGGGAAAGCTCTTTTGGAATTAGGTAGGAATTTTTCTGCTTGTGCAGATTTTTATAAAGCCGGAGAACTGGGTTATTTCGAAGCTTATGAAATGATTAAAATTCATTGTTCAAAGAAGAAAAACTAATTTTTACAATCAAGTAAATTATATTCATTAAGAGTTCATATATAACTTAATAAACAAAAAATTTTTGCTATGAAAAAAGCTATAGAGAATAAAAATTATTCAAACTTGGTCGAATCTATTGGGCAACTTTTAAGCACAGCACGAAAACAGGTATCAAGAGTTGTCAATGAAATATTACTGAGCACTTATTGGGAAATAGGTAAAAGAATAGTTGAATATGAACAAAGTGGTAAAGACAGAGCCGAGTATGGAGAAAAATTACTCTTAAAGTTATCAAAAGATTTAAGCTATAGATATGGAAAAGGGTTCAGTCGAACCAATATTCAATATATGAGGCTACTTTATATCAAATACCCAAAATGCCAGACACTGTCTGGCAAATTATCGTGGAGCCATTACGTTGAACTTTTAGGAGTGTCAGATGATTTAGCAACGTCTTTTTATGAAAAACAATGCGTTATTGAAAATTGGTCTGTTCGTGAACTTAAAAGACAGATTAACTCAGTGCTTTTTGAAAGAATAGCACTTAGTAAAGATAAAAAAGGAGTTTTAAATCTCGCTAAAAAAGGACAGATTATAGATAATGAAATTGATATAATTAAAGATCCGTATATACTCGAATTTTTGGGTTTGCCAGAACAGTACAAACATACAGAAAAGCAATTATAACAAAAGATAATTGATAATCTTCAAATGTTTTTGCTCGAGACGGGACGAGGTTTTGCTTTTCTTAATAGACAGTATCGCATAACTTTAGATAATAATCATTTTTATGTCGATTTAGTTTTTTATCACACAATTTTGAAATGTTATGTTTTGATTGACTTAAAAACAGGTAAAATAACTCATCAAGATATTGGACAAATGAATTTGTATATAAATTACTTTAAAGCTGAAGTTAATAGTGAATCTGATAATCCACCAATTGGAATAGTTCTTGGCACTGAAAAAAATAATATTCTTGTTGAATATGCTCTTGGTGGAATCAATAACAAATTATTTGTATCTCGTTACAAATTATATCTCCCTGACAAAGAAGAACTAACTCAAAAATTAAAATTTTTATTGAAGAGATAATTTACGTTTGATGGGAATTATTATTCAAAATTAAAAATCATAGTAAAGTTGATAGATAGCTAACCTTTACTTTTCAAACGATTTATCTCATCTCTCAAAAATGCAGCTCTTTCAAAATCTAAATCTTTCGCTGCCTGATACATTTCATTCGTTAATTGTTCTATCAAATCCTCTCTTTGCTCTTTTGACATATATTTCAAAATTGGTTCTGCGACTTTTGCAAATGAATAATCTGGCTTCTCTTCTTTTTTCTTTATCTCTGCTAAAGATGTTGAAGATAAAATTTCTTCTACTGATTTATAAATAGTAACCGGAGTTATACCGTTTTTCTCATTGTATTCATTCTGAATTTTTCTTCTACGGTTAGTTTCATCAATCATTTTTTTCATCGAATCAGTAATTTTATCAGCATACATAATTACTTTACCATTGACATTACGGGCAGTTCTTCCTGCAGTTTGCATAAGTGATCTTTCACTTCTAAGGAATCCTTCTTTATCAGCATCAATAATAGCGACAAGAGAAACTTCCGGTAAATCTAATCCTTCACGAAGCAGATTCACTCCAACCAGTACATCAAATTCTCCTAACCTTAAATCTCTTAAAATTTCAACCCGCTCAATTGAATCAATATCACTATGAATATATCTGACCCGAATACCAATTTTATCAAAATAATCTGCCAAATCTTCCGACATTTTTTTTGTTAAGGTAGTAACTAAACATCTTTCTTTTTTTTCTGCTCTTAATCTTATTTCGGCAATCAGATCATCAATCTGTCCTTTAATTGGTCGGACTTCAATTTCAGGATCAAGTAATCCTGTGGGACGAATAATTTGCTCAACAACCACTCCACCTGATTTTTCTAATTCATAATCACCAGGGGTAGCACTTACGCAAATCACCTGATTAAGCATAGACTCAAATTCTTCAAAAGTCATTGGACGATTATCTAATGCTGATGGTAATCGGAAACCATATTCGACCAAAGTCATTTTTCTATTTCGATCACCATTGTACATCCCTCTTATTTGCGGTATGGTTACGTGAGATTCATCAATAACTGTTAAGAAATCATCAGGGAAGTAATCAAGTAAATTAAAAGGACGTGAACCGGCAGGTCTTCCATCGAGATGTCTGCTGTAGTTTTCTATTCCGGAGCAATAACCAATTTCTTTCATCATTTCGATATCAAACTTAGTCCTTTGTTCAAGACGAGCTGCTTCAAGATACTTTTCTGATTTATTGAGTTCATTCAATCTTTCTTTCAATTCCTGTTCAATATTGTAAATAGCTTTTTGCATTTTGTCACGGTCGGTTACAAAATATTTTGCTGGATAAATCGGCACTGAATCAACCTGTTGAATTTCTTTACCAGTATTTATATCAATATAAGATATTTTTTCAACTTCATTGTCCCAGAGAGAGATTCGTATAGCTTCTTCATTCTGATAAGCCGGGATTATTTCTATGACATCGCCACGTGCTTTAAAGGCTCCCCGCTGATATTCAGTATCATTTCGTGTATAATAAATATCTATTAACTGGCGAAGGAACTTTTTTTTATCCAGATTTTCTCCTTGCCGAATGAATATTATTTGCTTTGCATATTCCTCCGGTGCGCCTATTCCATAAATACAGCTAACACTTGCCACAACGATTACATCTCTGCGGCCTTCAATCAATGCTGTTGTTGCCTTTAATCTTAATCTATCAATTTCTTCATTAATAGAAATGTCTTTTTCAATGTATAAATCTTTTGAAACTACATACGCTTCAGGTTGGTAGTAATCATAATAACTTATAAAAAATTCTACAGCATTGTTAGGGAAGAATGATTTGAATTCTGAGTATAATTGTGCTGCTAAAGTCTTATTATGAGATATAACGAGAGTAGGTTTATTTACTTGTTGAATTACATTTGAAATTGTAAAAGTTTTGCCGCTGCCTGTTACACCAAGAAGAGTTTGGTATTTGTCGCCTCTGTTTATTCCTTCGACTAATTGTTTTATAGCTTGAGGTTGATCCCCTGCAGGTTTATAATTTGAAACCAGTTGAAACTTTTTCATCAATCCAATCTTGCACCGTGAGCGTGAAAACCATTTTGTGATAAATGGCCCAACAAAATAATGAATTCAGAATTTTCAAAGCCAGCAGGAAGCTTTTCAGGACCCGGACCGACAACCATCATTACTCTGTTTTCTCCATCAACAACATAATAGATAGCTTCTGCTCCCGCCTTATCGACTCCTCGCTCTTTAAGTAATTTAACTCTTATTTCTTTGCTTGCAGAGTTATTCGGATCAAAAGAGGAAAACTTTCCTAATTCAGCTTTAGTGTTAAAATAAAACATATAAACAATTATTATAAATATTCCTACTAAAGCTGGCAAAATCAATTTCTGAAGTTTCTGCATTGTTTGTTCCCTGTTTTTAATGAAACAAAGTTAATCAAATTTGAAGAAAATTTTTAGATTACATTTTTATCACCGAATAAAGAAATGAAATTTTATTATTCAATTCATCTATTTTGATTAACTTTTAAATAGAAATTAAAATACTTTTAACTAATGGGATTAAAATGAGAATATTTTTCATTACAGTTTTAATAACATCTACAAACATTTTTGCCCAGTATACAACACCAAATACCTCTGTGGTTTGGAATCTCGATAGCCTTGTTCAATATTCTGCAGGAACAGTAACAGGAAGTTTTCCCAATTACACTATTAACGGAAAGATAACCGTATCAACTAATGACAAAATTGTTATTCAACCGGGTTCAAAAGTAACTTTTACAACAACCACAGGAGGTTTTGATGTTAATGGAATTTTTCAAGCAATAGGTACATCAAGCGACTCAATTTTATTTACAGCCACAGTTCCCGATTCACAAGGTTATTATGAGGGTTTCCGTTTTAATGCCAATCCTCAGTCGAATCAATCTGCAATTAAGTTCGCCAGAATTTATTATGCTGATTACGGAATGCGCTGTGTTGATGCAAGTCCAGAAATAAGTAATTCCTATCTCTTCAAATGCTTAAGAGGTATTCAGCTTTCTTCTTCAAATGCAACGATAAAAAATAACGTTATTGAAAGGAGTTATGAATACGGAATTACTTTAACTTTGGGCTCATCACCACTTATTGAAGGGAATCATTTAATAAAAAATAATACCCGTGCAACTTCTGCGATGAACCAAATCAGCATTGGATTACAAGGGAATAACTCGCCAATTATCAGAAATAATATAGTTGAAGGAGGAGAAAGCACACCAACAGGTGGAATTTCTTTGTGGGTTAACGGTTCAACAGCATTTTCCAACTCAATAATTGAAGGAAATACAATTTTTAACAATAGTTTTGGTATTACTCTTTACAGCACTTCTAATGGAATTATAAACGCAGTAGTTAGAAATAACACAATTTATAACAATAGAATTAACCCGAACACACAAACCTCTGGAAGTGGAATAAACATAAATGGTAGTCCATTTAACCAACCTTTAATAAAACAAAACAGGATTTATGGTAACTGGTGGGGAATAACCATTCAGAACGGAACGACAGTACAAGCTGGTCCACAACCAATACTTGGCAATATTGAAAATGCTGATACAACAGATGACGGACAAAATATAATTTATGGTAATGTTCAGGGCAGTAATATTTTTGACCTTTACAATAACTGTACAAATGATGTTTTCGCACAAAATAATGATTGGGGAGTTTATGATTCTGTTTCTATCGAGCAACATATTTTCCACAAAGTTGACAACCCGGCACACGGTTTAGTTAAATTTATTCCTTTCAGTATGCAAATTCCTGTTGAATTCATATCATTCAACTCAGAAGTTTTTGGTAATGATGTTGAATTAAAGTGGGTTACTGCTACCGAAACAAACAATAAGGGTTTTGAAATTCAAAGATTTTCTAAAGAGAACTGGGAAACTATTGGCTTTATAACCGGAGCGGGAACAACTACTCATAAAAATGAATACAAATTCTTTGATAAACAGCTTGCTGATGGAAAGTATTTTTACAGACTCAAACAAATTGATTTTGATGGGAAATTCAAATACAGCAAACAAATTGAAGTTGATATAAAATCCATTTCCGATTTCGTGCTTTATCAGAATTATCCTAATCCTTTTAATCCGTCAACAAAAATCAGCTGGTCATCAACAGTAAGTGGTTGGCAAACATTAAAAATTTATGATGTCCTTGGTAATGAAATTGCAACTTTGGTTGATGAATATAAAGAAGCCGGTAAATATGAACTCGATTTTGAGTTAAAAACAGCAGCTAAGCATTTATCAAGTGGAGTCTATTATTATAAATTGAAAATAGGAGATTTTGTTGCAGTAAAGAAGATGGTAATGCTCCGATAAAATGAACTTTATGGTTGATAAAGTGATTATGATTTTATGAATACCTATTTAGCTATAAATATTCTTATTATTATAATTCCTTTTGCCTTATCATTTGAAAAAAATATCTCTTTTTACAAAAAATGGTCTCATTTATTAAATTCAATTCTGATAGTTAGTTCCTCATTTATAATATGGGATGTTATTGCAACCAAAAGAGGAGATTGGGGATTTTCTCCAAATCATCTGACAGGTATTTATTTCCTTGAATTACCAATTGAAGAGATTCTTTTCTTCATTACAGTTCCTTATGCCTGTATTTTCATTTTTGAAACTGTAAATCTTTATCTCAAGAATCATCAGCTTAGAATAAATAAGTTTCTAATCTGGCTAACTTCAATCTTATTCTTTATCGTAGCTGTAAGTAATTATAATAAAAACTATACATTCACTGTAATGATATTTTCTGCAGTCTCAATAATTCTGCTTTTCTTTCTTGACAGACAGTTAATGTACTCAAGTAATTTCTGGATAAGCATAATAATATCTTATTTGCCTTTTTTAATCGTAAATTATTTTTTAACCTCAATCCCAATAGTTACCTATAATGATTTTGCCTTTTCAGCTATCAGAATAACAACAATTCCTTTGGAGGATTTTTTTTACTCTTTCTCGATGATTTCTATGTGGATTTTGTTTTATAACGTATCTAAAAAAAGGAATGAATAAAAAAGTCGCCATAATCGGAGCGGGTTTAGGTGGTCTTGCAACTGCCTCAAGATTGGCTAGTAATGGTTTTGAGGTTCATCTGTTCGAACAAAATTCTTATCCGGGTGGTAAAGCATCTGAATTTGTAAAAGATGGCTTCAGATTCGATAAGGGTCCTTCTCTTCTGACAATGCCATATGTAATTGAAGATTTATTCAAAGACTGCAATGAAGATATTACTCAGTATCTAAAACTTAGAAAGATTGAACCAATATGTAAATATTTTTACAGTGACAGAACTATTATTAATGCTTATTCAGACTTAAATAAATTTAGTGACGAAATTTGGTTTAAAACCAAAGAAAGTAGAGAGTCATTAAAAAAATTTTTTGATTACTCAGAAAAAATTTTTGATTTGACGGCTGAATTATTCTTATTCAGCAATCCAAAAAACGTAAAGTCATTTTTGAGCCTGAAAGCAGTAAAAACATTGCTTCAAATAAATAAAATTGATTCGTTCAGAACTGTTCATCAGGCTGTTTCTTCATTTTTCAAAGACAAAAGAATAATTCAGTTATTTGATAGGTACGCAACTTATAATGGTTCAAATCCTTTTGAAGCACCTGCCACTCTTAATATCATTCCTTATGTAGAATATAACCCTGGAAGTTTTCTCCCAAGAGGAGGTATCTTTAAAGTTACTGACGCATTGTTCAATCTTGCTAAAAAGAAAAATGTAAAGTTTCATTTTAACTCAAGAGTTGATGAAATTGTGTTGAAAGATAATTCTGCTGTTGGAATATCAGTAAATAATCAGAAAATTCTATTTGATATTATTATTTCAAATGCTGATGTTAATTACACCTTTAAAAATCTCTTAAAAAACATTCAAACTTCTGAAAGTAAAAGATATTCCAGGCTAAAACCTTCTTTTTCTGGTTTGGTTTTTTACTGGGCAATTGATGGCACATTTAAAGAATTTGAAACACATAATATTATTTTTTCTGAAAACTATGAAAAGGAATTTGATGATTTAACTAAAGAAAAAATTATTCCGAATGATCCAACAGTTTATATTTACATTTCATCAAAATTAAATCCTGATGATGCACCCTCAGGAAAAGAAAACTGGTTTGTTATGGTAAATGCTCCTTATAATTGCGGTCAGGACTGGAATAAAGAAATTGAAAAAGCAAGAAAATCTGTAATCAGCAAAATCAATTCATTATTAAAGACTTCAATTGAATCAAGAATTATTTTTGAAGAGTTATTATCTCCTGTTGAAATTGAAAAGCAAACCTCTTCATATTTAGGAAGTATCTACGGAATTTCTTCCGATACAAAAACCGCTGCATTTTTAAGACAATCCAACAAATCAAGCACTATAAAGAATCTTTATTTTTGCGGAGGGAGTGCTCATCCGGGTGGAGGAATTCCATTAGTTATTCTCTCAGGCAAAATTGTATCAGATATAATTATTAAAGAATTCTCATAATGATAAAAGCTAATCATAAAAAGTGGGCTGAGATTTTATTTGATGTTTACTTGAGCCAATTGTTGAAAAAACATTTCGACGATTTCATAATGATTGGTAACTCCCCTTCAATTCATAAAGATAAATCCCTGATGATATTACCAAATCATTTTTCCTGGTGGGATGGTTTTTTTATCTACAAAGTCATAAAAAATATTACAAGTAAAAAATTTCATATTATGATGCTCGAAGATCAGCTGAAGAAATACTGGTTTTTTAATAAACTCGGAGCATATTCAATAAACCAAAACAATCCTAAATCAGTCTTTAAAAGTTTGAATTATTCTATTGAGTTATTGAATGATAATTCAAATTTAATTGTAATTTACCCGCAGGGAGAAATTCAGCCTCAGGAAGAAAAGCAAATAAAGTTTAATAAAGGTGTAAATTACATTTGTGAAAAATCTAATATAGAATTTCAGATTTTGCCAATTGGATTCAGAATTTTTTATTCAAGCAAAAAATTACCTTTTGTGCTTTATCGTTTTGGTGAAAATTTTTCATCATTTGATGTAAAGAATCAAACTGCACTATTGCAACAGAAGTTTGAGTCAAATCTGGTAAGTTTATTTGACAATAAAAATCTGCCCTTAAAGCTTTTATCTAACAATTAAAATCTGCTGTGATAGCTATAAAAGAAATATTCAAAACCATTGAAAATAAAAGCTACTCAGCACTATTCTTTACACCTCCTATTTATCAAAATGCAAAGAGCTATATTTTTTATAAACCAGATAAAATTATAAAAATTGATAAATCGAACTATCTCAGAAATTTCAAAAAGATTGACAAACTTCTTTCTCAACGTCTTTCTGGTTATTCGGTAATAAATTATGAAACCGGATTTTTATTTGAGAAAAAACTGCTTCATTTTTTATCAGATAGTGAGGAATTAGCTCAATTTGTTTTTTTCGACGAAAATAATTTTGACATTATAAACTCAGATACTATTGGTTTTGATTTTAATTCAGAATATAAAATCAATGATTTTCACCTGAACGCTTCAAAAGCAGAGTACATTAAAACTACTCGGACAATTAAAAACTATATCAAAAAGGGAGACACGTATCAGGTTAATTATACTGTTAAAGGTGAATTCAATTTTTCCGGAAATCTTTGTTCACTTTTTCAAAGTCTTATTTTTAATCAATCAGCAAAATACATTGCAGCAATAAATCTGCCTGATAAATTTATTATTTCAATTTCGCCGGAATTGTTTTTCGAAATAAAGAAAGAAAAAATCACAACTCGACCTATGAAAGGTACCTCTTCACGTGGTTACAATTTGCAAGAGGATTTATTCGCCAAGTACAATCTGAAAAACAGTGAAAAAAATAAAGCTGAAAACGTTATGATAGTTGATTTACTTAGAAATGACCTTGGAAGAATATGTAAGTTTGGTTCAGTTAAAGTCAGCAAACTTTTTGAAATTGAAAAGTTTGAATCACTTTATCAGATGGTTTCAGAAATAAACGCATCTTTAAGAAAGGAAATTAAATTCTCAGATGTGTTAAAAAGTATTTTCCCCTGCGGCTCTGTAACAGGCGCACCGAAAATTCGGACAATGGAAATAATAAACGAAATCGAAAAAGATAGAAGAAATATCTACACTGGCTCAATAGGTCTTTTTTTGAAGGATAAAGTCTGCTTAAATGTTGCAATAAGAACTTTAGTTATTGACAAAAAAACCAAGCAAGGTAATATTGGTTTAGGAAGTGGAATTGTTTGGGACAGCAACCCAGAACAAGAATTTGAGGAAGTTAAACTAAAAAGCCGATTTCTAACTTCTCCTCAAAAATGTTTTGAAATATTTGAAACTGCTTTGGTAAAAAATTCTGAGATTATCTTTTTAGAAGAGCATCTCTTACGATTGAGAACAACTGCCGAATATTTTTTATTTAAGTTTGATGAAAAATCAATAACCAAGAAACTGAGTTCGTTTTTAAAGAGAAATGAAAGGAATGATTCATTCAAATTAAAAATTATTCTGAATAAGTATGGAAATGTTTCATTTGAGATTTCTGATTTTCAGTCTTTATTACCAAAAATTAAAGTAATTTTATCAGCAAATAGAATCAACTGTCAGAATAAATTTCAGTATTTCAAAACCACGAACAGAAAATTATATGACAAAGAATACAAGAAATATTCTGCCAAAGGATTTTTTGATGTAATATATCTAAACCAAAAGAAAGAATTAGCTGAAGGTTCCATCACTAACCTTTTTATAAAAAAAGGAGATATAATAATTACTCCTCCAATAATAAGCGGAATTCTTCCCGGAGTTTACAGATCAATATTGTTGAAGAAAAATCCGGAGATAAAAGAAAAGAAAATTTTTGTCGAAGATTTAATCAAGGCAGACGAAGTATTTTTAACTAATTCTGTAAGAGGACAAATTAAAGTAGATGAAATTTATTTGAACGAGAGAGAATATATTTCATATTAATAAAAAGAATTTAAATGATGGTTTAACTATGAAAAAAATTTTAGTTGTTTTTACCGGCGGAACTTTTTCAATGATGATTGACAAATCTACAGGTGGTGCTGTTCCCAGATTTTCAGGTTCAGAACTGCTTGATATGATACCGGATGTCAAATTATTGGCTGATATTGATTATTATGATTTTGGTAAATATCCCGGGCCACATATTACTCCGAACCTGATGTTAACACTTTCAAAAAAAATTAAAGAGTTTTTAGCACAAGACATTTATGATGGAATTGTTATTACTCACGGTACAGATACACTCGAAGAAACAGCTTATTTCCTGGATTTAACAATAAACACTTCCGTTCCTATCGTTTTAACCGGCTCAATGAAAAACAGCTCAGAGCCGGGTTGGGATGGACCAAAGAATTTGATTGATTCAATACAGATTTGCTTAAATGAAAATTCAAAAAATCTTGGAGTCTTAGTTTGTCTAAACGGTGAAATAAACGCAGCAAGCGAAGTAACTAAAATTTATTCCGATTCAGTTGAGTCATTCAAAAGTCTGGATTTTGGTAACCTTGGCTTTGTTCAAAATGGCAGGGTGATTTATAACCGATTACCAAATTTCCTTGAAAAAATTGAAACTGACTCAATAGATGATAACATAGATATGCTGACAGTATATGCAGGTATGAATGAAAAATTCTTTAAATTCTCTGCTGATAGTGGTGTTAGCGGAATTGTTGTTGAAGCACTTGGTGTTGGAAACGTTCCTCCGCCAGCATTTGAAGGCATTAAATACGCAGTCGAAAAAGGAATCCCTGTTGTTCTTACCTCACGATGTCCGGCTGGAGAGACAGATTATATTTACAGCTATCCCGGAGCCGGAAAACACTTGCACGATATAGGAGTGATTTTTGCAGATTATATAAATGGACAGAAAGCCCGAATAAAATTGATGATAGTTTTAGGTAGAACAAAACAGATTAACGAAATCAGAAATTATTTTGAATCGCAGGATTTAAAGCCAGG
Source organism: uncultured Ignavibacterium sp. (assembly GCA_937942875.1). Lineage (GTDB taxonomy): Bacteria > Bacteroidota > Ignavibacteria > Ignavibacteriales > Ignavibacteriaceae > Ignavibacterium. The sequence goes on from CALEBT010000068.1 coordinate 16,472, forward strand.
CATTATTGTCGTAAGGTGATCATATTCAAAAGTTATATTGAAACTGAAGGAAGAAATTAAGATAGTTTGGGAGTAAACCACTAAATGTGATACCATACTCAACTCCTATTCCTGTTTGCCATCCCTGAAGGTTAAAATTTCTGATATCTAACCCGGCAAGAAATGAAAGCAGAACGCCGTACTCCCAGGAATTTCTATCAATAAAAGATTTATCATTTACAACTAATAATCCAACTGATTCTTCCAAATAAATTCTGCTGTCGAAATATTGTGCAGTTACTCCACTAAAAGAAATTGAAATCAACTGTGGATAGTAAGGAGTTTTATCAGAGGGTAAAATTGAATTGATTTCTTTAATCAAAGATAAAGACAATCTTGGATACACCTCTTCAAACAAAGATTGATCTGTTTGAGCAAATAGACTAAAAATAAATCCATTTATTGACGGAGATGAGCTACTAAAACTACTGTAACCTATACGATTTCCAATACTGAATCTTGTTTGAGAAAAAGAGCTGGAAATAATTAATAAACAAATGAATAAAAATATTTTTATTTTCACTTTAAGAAATTGTAATTCTTTCTTGAAAGATAATTAAGCATTTTAGAAAAAGAAAGGAATTGTATGGAACAGAATCTTTACTATTACAAAGCAGTTGTAAAATCTGTTTATGATGGCGATACTTGTACAGTTGATATAGACTTGGGTTTGCACACGTGGGTCAAAGATGAAAAATTAAGATTATATCGAATCAATGCACCTGAAGTCACCGGAAAACAAAAATCCGCTGGAATTAAATCGAGAGATTTTCTTAGAAATCTTATTTTGGATAAAACTGTTTTTATACAGACAATAAAAGATAAAAAAGAAAAGTATGGACGTTACCTTGCTGAAATCTGGATAAAAGACGAAAAAGGAAATGTTATTAACGTTAATGACCATTTGGTTGCTTTAGGTTTCGCTAAATATCAGAAGTATTGAGGTTAAAACTTATGAATAAAGTCTCAAAGATTAAATTTCTGATCGAATTAGATGCGAATAAAATTCCGCAAAAAATTCATTGGCAGGCAGATGATGCTGGTTTCGATGGGTTCAAAGAAGCAAAATCAATGTTGCTCTCTCTATGGGATAAGCACGAATTGGTAACTTTAGGAATGGACCTATGGACTAAGGAAATGACCATTGAAGAAATGAATATCCATTATCATCAGATACTTGTTAGAATGGCAGAGAGTTATACCCGTGCAACACAAAATCCTGAAATTGAATTTATGATAAAAAAATTTGCAGCAGAGTTAGCTCATAAACTCAATATTTTCAATACTGGTAACTAGTTATTTCTTTTTTCTTTATTCCCGCATTTGGTTAAGTTTCAATTAAAATTTATTATTTTTTATAAGAGATGTTTTGAATGATTAAGAAAATATTCATACTTACGATACTCGCCTCCCTATTCAATCTCGCTCAGGTAAAAACTAATTATAAACTTGCCATACTTCCGTTTTCATCAAAAGGTGTTGACGAAATCTCAATCCAAACTGCTGAATCTATTCTTAAACTTGAAATAGAAAGACAAAGCTCAATAAACATAATACGCGAAAGAGAAATCAATAATGCTCTTCAATCTGATATATGCGATGATATTGAATGCGCTGTTGAAATTGGAAAGAAAGTCCAATCAGACAGAGTTTTTTTCTGTAAAATTTATCCTTTAGGATCTAATCTGATTCTTCAATATTATTTGTACGACTTAAATGAAAACAAATCAGTATTAATTGAACAAACCAAAGCATTAGGACTTGAAGATTTGGAAGTAGTTATGAAACGAATTGCACGTAGTATAATAACAGAAACGCCTTTCTCTTCCGGAGCTGAAGTGGGAACAGTAGTAGGAACTGAAACAACGCCCTTTTTGAAAAAATCGAGCTCATATAATTTCGGACTTACATTTGGTTATCTTTTTCCCACCTATGGTTATGATAGTGATAGAGAAAAGTCTTTTACTCTTAATGCTCATTTTGATTATGAATTGCCTAATTATGCAATTGGATTGATGATGGGTGCAAGAAACGGTTTCGCAATCAATTTATATGGACATTATTTATTTTCAGCTTCTGATATTTCTCCTTATGTTGGTACTGCTGTCGGATTTCACTGGGTATCACATCCCACAGATTATGATTACGTTTTTGAACCATTTATTGAAAGAGAGAAAAAACAATCTCACGGTTTTGAATTAGTATTATCTGCAGGGTTTCGACTTTTCAGAACACAAAGATTTACAATAATAGCAAACTTGGAATATTTGATAACTTTTAATGATTACAAAGACAGAGCAATAGTTTTCACTATCGGACTTTTATAAAACAAATAGTTTCAGGATAATTTTATGGATCTGGAAATTCTTTCCCGCCTGCAATTCGCTATAACAATTGCCTTTCACTACATATATCCACCCCTCAGCATAGGGCTGGGTGTAATTATGGTTGTAATGGAAGGAATGTACCTTAAAACAAAAGATAAGTTTTACGAAAATATGACAAAGTTTTGGGTTAAAGTTTTTGCTTTAACTTTTGCTATTGGTGTCGCAACTGGAATAGTAATGGAATTTGAATTTGGAACTAACTGGGCAACTTATTCTCGTTTTGTTGGTGATGTATTCGGAAGTGCTTTAGCGGCAGAGGGTATATTTGCTTTTTTCCTCGAATCCGGATTTCTTGCCGTATTAGTTTTTGGCTGGGATAAAGTCGGTCCGAAAATGCATTTCTTTTCTACTCTTATGGTTGCTCTTGGCTCTATGTTTAGTGCTATATGGATTGTTGTTGCAAATTCCTGGATGCAAACACCTGCAGGATTTCATATTGTTGGAGAAGGTATAAATGCAAGAGCAGAGATTACAGATTTTTGGGCAATGGTTTTTAATCCTTCATCCGTTGACAGATTATTACATACTCTTTCGGGCTGCTGGTTAGCCGGGAGTTTTTTAGTAATTAGTATTGCAGCGTTTTATCTTATCAGAAATAAACACATCAGATTTGCAAAATCATCAATTAAAATTGCATTAGTTGTTGCTTTAATTGCTTCTTTCTTTCAACTTTTTACCGGTCATCAAAGTGCGGTAGGAGTAAGCAAAAATCAGCCTGCGAAACTCGCTGCAATGGAAGCAGTGTTTAATACTCAAACCAATGCTCCCCTTTATTTATTCGGATGGGTTAATGAAAAAGATCAGGAAGTTAAATTTGGAATTGCAATTCCATCTTTGCTAAGTTATCTGATAGGTTTTTCCACTGATACTGAAGTTAAAGGACTAAATGATTTCCCGGAAGATGAAAGACCTCCGGTTAATATTGTTTTTCAAGCATATCATATAATGGTTGCGATTGGATTCCTTTTAATTTTAATTTCAGTCGTAGGAGTGTTCTATTGGTGGAGAGGAACTCTTTTCAGCAAGAAATGGCTGCTATGGATTTTTGTATTTTCCGTCCTACTGCCTCAAATTGCAAATCAGGTTGGATGGATTACAGCAGAAGTTGGAAGACAACCCTGGATAGTTTATGGAATTATGAAAACATCTGAAGGCTTATCAAAAGCTGTTCAGGAAGGTCAGGTTTGGTTATCATTGATATTATTTACAATAATCTATCTTGCCCTTTTTGTTTTGTTTCTTTATTTATTAAATGAAAAAATTAAACACGGTCCGGAAGATGTTGATTCTATTCCTTCAGAATTAGGACATCCTAAAGCGTAAGAGGTTATAATGGAATTTACTTTGGATTTAAATACTGTCTGGTTTATTCTTATCGGAACTTTACTTGCTGGTTATGCAATACTTGATGGATTTGATTTAGGCATCGGAGCTTTACACTTGTTAGTTCATACAGATGATGAGCGAAGAATTATGCTTAACTCAATCGGTCCGGTTTGGGATGGGAATGAAGTATGGCTTGTAACTGGAGGCGGTGCACTTTTTGCAGCTTTTCCTGAAGTTTATGCAACTGTTTTTTCTGGCTTTTACAACGCAATGATTCTTTTATTATTTATGCTGATATTCAGAGCAGTTGCTATCGAATTCCGTAGTAAAAGACCAATGAAATGGTGGAGGCAAACCTGGGACTTTGCTTTTAGTATTGCAAGTATTCTTATTGCATTTCTTATGGGAGTTGCGCTTGGTAATATAATTACAGGAATTCCAATAGGACCTGATAAAGAATATACCGGAACTTTCCTTCAGCTTATTAATCCATATTCAGTTTTAGTTGGAATTACAACAATTGCTCTTTTTATGATGCATGGTTCAATTTATGGAGTCTTAAAAACTGAAGGAGAACTTCAAAATAAATTAAAAGGTTGGGTAAACAATACTATTATCTTTTTCGTAATTTGCTATGTAACCACCACAATGACCACTTTAATTTATTATCCAAATATGGCAAATCATTTCAAAGAATTTCCTGCTTTATTTATAATTGCATTACTTAATATGCTTGCCATTGCTAATATTCCAAGAGAAATTTATCACGGAAGAGAATTTTTCGCCTTCTTGTCATCAGCTGCTTCAATAGCACTTTTGCTGACTCTATTTGCTATCGGAATTTTTCCAAATATCGTTTTATCAAATCCAAATCCTGAATATAGTTTGACTATTTATAACGCAGCTTCATCGGAAAAAACTTTGACGATTATGCTGATTATTGCAGCTATCGGATTTCCGTTCGTCCTTGCATATACGATCAGCATTTACTGGATATTCAGAGGAAAAGTAAAATTGACGAATATGAGTTACTAATTTTTATCTGAATAATTCTTTACTGATAGTAAATTTCTGAAGAAGTTTTTTATTTACCTCAACTCCAATTCCTGAACCTTCAGGAACCTTCATAGTGCCGTCTTTATTCACTGTAAATTCTGGTTCAACAATATCTTGCTCAAAATATCTCTTGCTTGCAGAAATATCTCCCGGCAAAGTAAAATTCTTTAACGAGGCAAGTGCTACATTTCCAGCTCTTCCGATTCCTGTTTCTAACATTCCACCACACCAAACGGGAATTTTATTCTTCATACAATAATTATGAATTTTAATAGATTCAGTAAAACCGCCAACTCTTCCGGGTTTAATGTTAATAACTCTGCAAGCACCTAATTCCAATGCTGCTATAGCGTCATCTAATGAGTGAATACTTTCATCAAGACAAATGGGTGTTTTTAATTCTCTCTGAAGTTTTGAATGCTGATAAATATCTTCATAGCCCAGGGGCTGTTCAATCAATAGAAGATTGTAATCGTCAAGTTTTTTAATTCTATTAAAATCTTTCAAAGAATAAGCAGAATTCGCGTCTACTTGCAAAAGAATATTCGGAAAATGTTTTCTCAAAGATTTAACAGGGTTAATATCATAACCGGGTTCAATTTTAATCTTAATTCTTTTGTATCCTTCCCGAATATAACCTTCAACTTTTTTTAATAAATCCTTTTCTGATTTTTGAATTCCGATGCTAACTCCAACATCGATCTTTTTTCTGATCCCTCCCATCAATTTAGATAATGAAACATTTTTTCTTTTCGCAAACAAATCCCAAAGTGCTGCTTCCAGACCTGCCTTTGCCATTCTGTGTCCCCGAATATGATTCCACCTGCTTATTGTTTCTCCAATATTTGATATTTTCTTACCAACAACTGTTGGAATAATAAAATCTTTCAAAATGTGCCAGGAAGTATTAATCGTTTCAGAACTATAAAAAGGATTTCCTTCTGCGACACATTCGCCCCAACCTGAAATGCCATCTGACTGAACTTTAATTATAATATGCTCAACAAAAAAGTCAGTACCCATCGAAGTTTTGAAAGGACTAACAAGTTTCATTTTTATATGACGAAGTTCAATTGACTCTACTTTCATTTTCAATCAAGGATTATTATTAAATTTATTCTATAATTAAAAAATACTAATTAAAATTAAAAAGGGCTGAAATGATAAAATTAATTAAACATCCAACTTTAATTCCATCTGAAGGTAATAAACCTAAAATAATTGAAGAATATTTTGGAAGAGTGAATTCAGACTCAGAGGAGATTAGCATCGCAAAAATGAAAAGTCCCGAAGGGTGGACTGAGCCGCCGCAACAGCCAGAGTTTGATGAATACACAGTAGTTCTGAAAGGAAAACTGAAGGTTGAAACTAAAGAACAAACTTTTGAAATTAGAGAAGGTGAAGCAATTCTAATTGGAAAAGGCGAATGGGTCAGATATAGCACTCCATTCGAAGGTGGTGCCGAGTATATCGCTATTTGTCTTCCGGCATTTTCAATAAATACTGTTCATAGGATTGATAATTGAATCTTTTTGAGTTCTCAATTCTGGAATTTGGAAAATAATACTTCTAATTATTGGGAAGCAAATTTCTGGAATTTCTATTTTTATGAGATAAATAAAAATTTAACTATTTGGAATATATTTTGTAAAAAATCATCAAAAAAGAGAGAATTATGTTTGAATTCAAATTTACTGAAGAGCAATTGATGCTCAGAGAGACTGTGAGGGATTTTGTTAATAACGAAATCAAACCTATTGCTTCGCAGATTGATCAGAATGGAGAAATTCCAAGAGATCTTATTAAGAAAATGGCAGAACTTGGTTTTTTAGGAATTGCTTTTCCGGAAGAATATGGCGGAGGCGGATTTGGAGAGGTTGGATATTGTTTAATGCAGGAAGAAATAGCACGTGGCTGTATGTCAACGGCAACTTTTATAGGAGCTCATCAGTCTATTGGTACTAATGCAATTTATATCGGAAGCACAGAAGAACAAAGAAAGAAATTTTTGCCACCATTAACTTCAGGAGAGAAGATTGCAGCGTTTGGACTCACAGAGGCACAGGCTGGCTCCGACTCTTTTCATTTGAAAACATTCGCAAAATTAGAAGGAGATGAGTGGGTAATTAATGGAGAAAAACTCTGGATTACAAACGGAGGAATTGCAGACATTGTTTCCGTATTTGCCAGAACTGAAAAAGGAATATCACTTTTTGCAGTAGAAACTGATCGACCAGGATTTAAGGCAGGTCCTCCTGAAAAGAAAATGGGAATAAAAGGAAGTGTTACGAATGCTTTAAGTTTTGACAATGTACGCATCCCAAAGGAAAATTTAATCGGGCAGGAAGGACGAGGATTTATTTATGCTATGAAAACTCTTGATGCAGGAAGACTTGGTTTAGGTGCTGCCTGCCTTGGTGTATCAAAAGAACTTCTTGAATTATCAACTAAATATTCCAAAGAAAGAATACAATTTGACCATCCGATTGCACATTTTCAGGCAATTCAGTTTATGTTGGCTGAAATGGCCGTTATGATTTACAATATGGAAAGCATTGTTTACAGAACAGCCGTTGATTACGACCTTGGCAAGGATATTTCCCGTCAATCTGCAATAGTAAAATATTATTGCTCAGAATCATTAGATAAAATTGTTGATTACGCTGTTCAGATTCACGGTGGTATGGGTTATTCTCAGGAACTTCCTATTGAGCGAATTTACCGCGATTCAAGAATTAACAGAATTTTTGAAGGTACTAATGAAATTCAAAAAGGAATAATCGCACGTGATGTGATTAAGAAAAACGGAAAACTTTAAAAGGAGAGAAATAAAAAATGGCTAATTCAAAAACATCAACTAATAAATCAAAAGTTGAAAAACCAAAATCTGTTCGCAAAGTAACAAATTATTACAAAATTTTTTTTGATGATAATGAAAGTGTTAATTATATGAAAAGTAAGCTGACACCTAAAGAGGTAGCAAAATATCTTAAGGCTTATGAAAAGTCTCACCAGAAGTTCTTCAATAAAGAATTTGTTCAGTTTCTTAAGAAATATGATAAGTACACTCAGATAATTGATATTCACGACGTTTCATACTAAACAAAACTTCATCATAAATTAAAAATTCACAAAAGAGTAATTATGATATTTTTTTTATTCTTTTTTGTGTTTTTTAATTTCAACTTACAAGCACAAGTTCATTGGGTCAAATTAGGCAATGGACTGAACTATGGAGTTACAAATAATCAATCTGGCAATGATATAGTTATTGTATTCGGTGGCTGGCAATCAAAACAGCAATGGGTAAATAAGTGGTGCGAAGAGCTTTATAAAGACAAGTTAAAAGACTTTGGAATTCAACATTTACTTTCAGTAAAAGGTCCTGACGAAGTATGTTATAGAACCAAAGAAATCGACATTAAAACTCTCGCCGAATTTGTTAAGAATATTATTTATGCTACTTACTTCATTGATAAAATAATAGTTATTGCTCACTCCAGCGGGTCATTCGTTGCAAATGAATTTTTAAACAAAATGTATGGCACAAACGGTATTGCAAAAGATAGTTTTTACGTTAATAAGTTGTACTATTTCAATCTCGATGGTGGAATTGGAGGTGACGAATGCGGTGTTTCAATTGATACCAGTGTAATCAGGCATATTAAGAAAATTTATGCGATTGCTGTCTATGATTCTTCTTCAAATTTATATTCAGCAAACTTCGAAACAATGAAAAAATTATCAGAGTCTTATAACGATAAGTCAGAATTGGTTCTGATAAAATCAAATGAAAGTGGTTGTAAAGACAAATGGTGTTTACACGATGTTCTGATCATTAATAAACCATACAACCCTGAAAAATATGATCTTGAAAAAGATTATCAGCTATTCGATGAAAGCAGAAAAGTACAGACAGAATATTTAAATGTTTTAATAAAAGAATAATATTGACTTAACAAATCTCTCTGAAATAGTCAACCTAATAATGATTTGAAATTATTCGGCTTTATTTAACTATACTGAAATTTGAATTTTGAGTGTAGAGACACGTCATAACGGTTTCTGGTTATATATAAAACGAATTTCAAAATCAGTTTAGCGAAGTCTTTAACAGCTAATCAAAAATTTTGAAACATTAAAAGTTAGCTGAAATCATCAAATAACTCCAGAAAGCCATATCCTTTCTTGGAGCAAAAATCGCTTTCATCAAATCTCCCGGCAGAAATACACTTCCACCCCAGATTAAAGAAGTTCCGGGAATGAATCTATAAACTATTGTTAAATCTATTTCCTGACCGAATGTATTTTTTCCTGAAAGAGCTTTTTGATTAGACATAAAATGATGTAAGTCTAGTGCAAAGTTGAACTTCAAATTTTCCGGATTCAGATTTGCCTTTAAATAAAAATTATTTATTCCCAACCCACCACTATTTGCAAGAAAATAATCCATATAACCTAAGAATTTATGGTTAGTACCGTAACTGACATTAAAAGCACTAATTTTGGATGGCTCTTTCGGATCGTTACCGGATAAAATATCCGCACCAGCAGTAAAAGTAGAAATACCAGTCTTATAACTTCCTTGAACAGATATTAAATATGCTCTTAAATCGAGGCCCAGAATTTTACCAAATTGATATCCGGTTTCTACAATAGTCGAAAAATCACCATAGTTCCCCCAATAAGTTGCAACAATAGTAAATCTGTTAATAGCATTAGTGTCAGGTTTAACATCTTTTCTGTCAATCTCATAGTAACCCATTAAATCTAATCTGCTTTTTTCAGTCAATTCGGTTTTTTTATAAAATCCATACATACTGAAAGACGGAACTTCCTTAGCCGGATTTGGATATAAAGCCGGGACAGGATTACTAATCGGAGCTTGAAGTTCAACTAACGTTAAAGCGAATAAATCTAAATGAAAATTTTTAGGAAGAATTGTAAATCGAACACCATCAAATGACCTCCCGATATGACTCCAATTAGAAGCACCCATAAATCTTTCAGTACCATAAATTATTTGGAATCTTCCTGCCTGTAGTTCCAAATCCAAATCAAAAGGACTTAAGAGTTTCACATAGCCTTGGTATAAATCAACATTATCTAAATATGCAGTAGGATTTCCCTGTCCTAATGTTCTTGAGTCTTGCAACTGAGCAAAAAACTGTACTTTTTCAGATACGAATTTTTCAACTCCGATTCTTGTTCTGATAGTTGCAAAAGTTAAAGGAAAAGTTTTATTGGAAAAATCTCTTCCATCAAGCTCTGAACGTAATTGAACCTGACCACTGAATTTCCAATCACTTTGATTTTGAGAAAATCCTGACGAAGTCATTAAAATGAACAATAAAAGAAATATTTTTTTCATTTTATCCTCTCTTTTTCAATCTTAGCAACACTAAAGATTGATTAAACATACTAGATTGTTATTTCTCGTTTAATAATATTTACAATTAAACTGATAATTAAGTTATTAAAAGTTCAAAACAAAAATATTCATTATTCTTTTATTTTATATTCAAACAAAAAGCCTTGTCTTTGCCTTGCTTCTTCATCCCACTGCTTTACAGTTGTATTTAAGAATTCCTCTTTGGCTTCTTTTAATTTGGGCATATCAAGTCCAATATATTTTTGTGCTTTATCTTTTGTCGAAATGTCAGGAAGTTCAACAGGATATTTCCA
>CALEBT010000069.1 GCA_937942875.1 uncultured Ignavibacterium sp.
CAATGCAAATATTTCATTGTATGAAAATAATCAGATTACTACTAACACATTCACATATCCGATTGACGCACCTCCATTAGAGCAGGGTAAAAAATATGCCTGGCAGGTTCAGGTTTTAGATCAGTATGGATTTCCACCAACACAGAATAATGGCAAGAGTGAGATCTTCACTTTTACAAAAAAGAAAGATATCCCTCAGGTTGTCATAAATCCAATTTCACTTACTGCGCCATTAAATAATGAGGCGATAAAAACCAATACTCCGGTATTTTCGTGGGATTTCATTCCGCCAAACGGAGTGAATACTAAGTATAATCTTCGCGTAGTAAAAATACTTCCCAATCAAAATTTAGAAACCGCAATAAAAAATTATCCAATACTAAATCAAACAACATCAGCAAAATCATATCAGCCGGGTCAAGCGTTGTCTTTAAATGGAACTGATACTTATGCGTGGCAGGTAGTTGCATTCAATGCTCAGACAAACGATACACTTCAGAAAAGTGAAATAAGAAAATTTACTTTGTTCAGTCTTGTTTTGTTATTGCCATCGAAAAATGCGGTAATTAATAATATGCGTCCAACTTTTCAATGGGCATATTATGGTGGTAAAAACAAATATTATGATTTGAAAGTAATAAAGCTTCCGATGTTCTATTATAGTCTGGATGGCTCTGTTTCTGAAGATTTATTCAACAATCCTCAAAATATAATTTATCAGAAAACTAATATTGATGGGGCATCATTATCAAATGTAAATAATCCGGGACTTGAAATTCCCGTATTTAAACCAGATGCTGATATTCCGATGCAGGATGGAAAATCATACTATTGGCAGGTATCAGTTAAAGAACAACCGTTTGGAAACGTTATAGGAAAAAGCGAAATACGAAAAATTGATTTTAATCCTTATCAACCAGGCTTTGCAACCAACTGCACAGTAGGTGGAAAGCTGCATTATGAATTTGCCAAACCGGGCGAATACATAATGTGGCCGTTAAAAAACATAAACATCAAATTTGTGGTAAAATATATTTTGAAATACACTTCTTACAGTGGATCTAATAGTTACAATGGTATTACATCACCGCAAGGTGAGATAGGGATACCTAAATCAGCATTAAATCCTAATTACCATAGCGACTACGATAAAACTATTGCAATAGGTAAAACTGATAATGATGGTAACTTCTTCTTTTCGTTTTGGAATTCTAAACCGATGGGAGTGATTGATGACAATTTTACTTTCAGCGGCGGCGGAGGTGAGTTTAAATATACTTACAAGGGAAAATTATATCGGGTGGTCAGATTAATTGTTCAAAGTCCTTACTATACAAGTCCGGATGAAGATATTATTGTTCAACCAGGCGAAAATAAAATTTACAACTCGATGGTTGCTTATGTGAGAAGTTATTCATTAAGCGTTAAAGTAAAAAGTCCGGGTACTTATTGGAACAATCAATTCTTAACTGGTAACGCTCCTATTTCGAATATGATTGTTTACATCTTAAGAAAAAATAAACCGGGGGAGGTTCCATCAAATGAAGGATTACCTTCTCCTCAGGATTCTTCAGAATCTCCATTTTATCATAGCTTACAATCCGGTTACAGAGTTGTTGCAAAGCAAATTACGGATGCAAGCGGTAAAGCAAATTTTGAAAGATTAGTTAAAAGTGTCTATTCACAAAACGATCAGTATTTTGTTTATGTAGTAGCTGATTCTAATAAAACATCTTTGCTTTATCAAAGTTTTATTCCGATCAGTTATAAATTTAAGAATACCGATGATTACGCTGTTTATAATTATCAATATAAATATCCTACTACCAGCACAGAAGTTGTAGCATTTCCAATAAATCCAATTGTAAAAGGAAAAATAAAAAGGCAGGATGGCGGGCAGCCAATTCAGGGTGCTCAAGTTTCTTTGCTTAATTGGGCTGTTTTCTGGTGGCAGAAAGAATCAACTGAAGCTCCAAATCCGCAGCCAACAAATTCCAATGGCGAATTTAGATTTGTCAATCTTAAAAATGTTTTTGATGGAAATGGTAATGCTACCGGACCAGTAAGAGGACTAAAAATTACTAAGTATGGTTTTAGAGATACTTCCGTTGCTGTAAAAAGCGGAACAGTTCTCAAGCCAGGTGATTCTTGGTCATCTGAAATTCTGCTCCGACCAGAATCAAAAATAATTGGCAAGATTGTTAATGAAGAGGGCAGTGGAATATCTGCAACAGTAACAGTTATTGGTGGTGAATCAAAAGATGCAATACCACCTTTTTTATATATACTTCCGGGTTATAAAAGAGCGCCAGCTTCATTCTCACTTCAAGCACCCAAAGGTTCGGTCAAAGTAATTTTTGATCCGATTCCTTTTGATAATTCTTATATGAAGGATACAGTTGAAGTGAATATTACCGGCAATGTTCACGATATGGGAACAGTTGTAATTAAAAAAGCAATTCACCGTATAAAAGTTTTTGCAGGAATAGAGTCTAACGCAATAGTGGCTCTTAAACTTCCGGGTGCTAAAATAAGACTTGAAACTTTAAGCGGGGGAGTTTTGATTGCAGAAAAAACTGCCGACCAAAATGGTTCCGCTGAATTTTTATTTTCTAATGCTGCAAAGTATTACCGACTTACGGTAAGTTCTCCAGCCGGTAAAGATTTTTTAACAAAGCAATTAATTATTTACAACACCGAATCTAAAGACTGGAATTATTACAGTACTTATCTTAAACCAGCAGCAAAGATTTCTGGTTATGTTTATGTTGGTCAGCAAAATCAGCCGGTTGCTAATGCAAAAGTTACTATTAAAGGAAATGACAACGGAACATTTCCGATTGCCTACACGGATAATAATGGCTACTATGTTTTACACAGTGTTCCAATTGGACAAAATAAATTTACCGCTTCCAAGAAATCATCAAACCTAATTGGTGATGAAAGCAATTTGCTTAATGTAACATCATCTGGACTTGATAATGTAAACTTTAATCTAAAGATTTATTCTGATATGGACATAACGCATCTGTTAGGTTTTCCGATTGAAGTAAACAACCTTACAGAGAAAAATAATGAAGTAATAATCAGTGGTAAGTTTGTTGATCTTGATTCGCTTAAGAATAATATTTTTGGATCAACCAAACCAGAAATGAATTTTACTAATGTATCAATTATTCCAGATCCAAATCTTACATCGGTTATATTTGGTAAAACAGTGCCAGTCGCAAAACCAAAACAATTACCATTAAAAACAGATGAGAATCAATTAAACATAAAAGTCTTTGAAAAGTATTCAGGCAACATTAATGATAATAAAATTGGGATTGAATTGATGACTGTACAAACCGGATATGGAGTTATCAAAGGTAAAGTTCAGGTGGTTGCAGGATCATTTAATATTCCATCGCAAAATTTTTCATTTACTGGCGGTGGATTTTATTTGAAAATTCCGACACAAACAGATTTGAGTATTCCGGTAATTACTGCTGATATGAGTGCGCCGTTAAATACAAATAAGTTTAACATTACAAATTCATCTGGCAGCCAGCTTCAATATAAATTATTTGGATTTACCTCGGATGCTGATTTGCAGAAATCATTTTTATACAAAGACTCAGTTGTTTTTAATACTACACTTCACACAAATCTACAGGGTGTAACTCCGACAGATTTAAAATTAAATGTTGGCGATGTTTCAGTTACAACAAATAAAATTAATCCGCTGATAAATAAAACATCTCAAATAAATTTAGCATTGGATAGCTGGACACTGCAAATTACAAAATGGTCGCTTGATGGAGTTCTTTCTGCAACATCCGGTGTTTTGAAAACCGGTTTAGTTGATGTTCCATTAAATGGTTTGCAGCTAAAACCAGCCGAACTTACTAACTTTGATTTAGATTTAAAATCGATGAGCTTGGGTGGAGTAGCTGATTTAAAGGTAATTGGCAAAACAATGTTTGGTTATGAAAATCTTGGAAATAAAAAATGGTTTTTAACTGTTGACAAAGGAAATAAAAACTTTGCTGCAAGTTTTGGCGGCTTGCCAGGTATGGAGGTTAATGATTCAATTTATATTTCTTCATTTTCACTTTATAGTGATGGTACAAAAGCTTTTTCTCCGAAATATAAGAACATAAAAATCTATAAAGTTGGTAACCTTTCACTAGATCAAATGATAGTAGGTAATAACTCAATTGAGATGAGCAGCTTAAGTTTTAATATTCCCAAAGCCGGACAGCTTGGTGCCTTAGTTCAATATTTCAAAGAGAACAATAAAGTTAAATTCAAACTTGTTCCGGTACCAATTAAAATTAACACAAACGGAGTTGAGCTTGCCTTTGGAACTGACGCTAACATTCAACCCGAAGCACTTGATGAAAATGGTTTAAGAGTAAGGGGAATAATTTCCGAAGAAGGAAAATTTTCATTCAATGCGTGGTTATATCATACAAAAGACTCAACTTCGATATGGGTTGAAAATCCAAACATTCCTACGCCGCCAAACTCGCCGCCTAAAAATTGGCAGAAGCTAGAAATTGGCGGACCAGCAACATATCTGGAGAAAGTTACAGGCAATATGAAAGTTGTTTCAAGCAGTTGGCAGAATTTCTGGTTCTCGGGAAATTTAATTGTGCCAAGCGGCATTGAAGAAAATAAAAATAGATTAACATTTACAGTCTATGGCGATATTGTTGCAAACAATCAGGAGCTTGGTGTAAAAAATATTAATTCTCCCTTTGGAAGTATTTCATTTACTTATGAACCGGACAATAAA
>CALEBT010000070.1 GCA_937942875.1 uncultured Ignavibacterium sp.
GTTTTAATACAGCATCAACAACTTTATCAGAGCTTGCAATAGCTCCTGTGTGAGAAGAGGCTGCCTTTATACCGCTTTCTGTTCTTCCACCTTTTAGAATAATTACGGGCTTGGAAACTTTATTTTCAATAAAATATTTTATAAAATTTTCTCCGTTGACAAAACTTTCAAGATAGTAGCAGATGATTTTTATATCGTCGTTGGAATTCCAATAATCTAATAAATCTAATTCATTAACATCTCCTTTATTCCCAACGCTGATGAAATGACAGAATCTTATATCGGTTTCTCTCAATGAGTTTAGGACAGCTGCACCAATCGCACCACTCTGCGAACAGAAGGCAAGATTTCCTTGTCGTGGTTGTTCTGCTACGAATGTTGCATTCATTTTTATCTGTTCGTGAGTGTTAATTATTCCCATACAATTTGGACCGACTAAACGAGCATTTGAATTTTTTATTAGTTCAACTATTCTTTTTTCTGCAAGTTCTCCAACTTCTCCAGTCTCTTTAAAGCCAGCGGTAATTAAAATTATTGCTTGAACATTTTTGACGAGTAATTCATTAAGACTTTCTTCAACAAATTGCTTTGGAACCATCAAAATGGCGAGGTCAATTTCCTTATCAATTTCTTTAATAGATGCAAAACATTTCACTCCAAGAATTTCTTCGCTCTTTGGATTTACTAAAATTAAATCACCTGTGTAACCATATTCCAAAATTGATTTAGTTAATTCATATCCGAGGCTTTTTGGTTTTGACGAAGCACCAACTATACAGATTGATTTGGGATAAAAGAACTTATCAAAAACAGAATTCATAATTTCTCCGAGAAGATTTTAATTTACATTTCAAAATTAGTTAATATTAGTTCTACTCGATTTGAGAAAAACGATTTTGTAAAAAAATAGATTACTATTTGAAATAAATTGTCAACAGATTATTTTTATCAAAAAATTAGGAGGAATTATGGATGAACTAAAAAACTTATTAAAATCAACCGAAGTTCATTCTGTTCAGCTCGGAACAAAGGTTTATGATGTTGTAAAATTTATGGCAGAAAAATCTGTTGGTATCGTTCCCGTTTTAGAAGGAGATAAACTTATCGGTGTCTTCTCTGAACGGGATTTAGTAAAAAGAGTTATTGCTCTTGATAAAGACCCCAAACAAACACTTGTTGATGAAGTTATGTCCACCAATTTAGTTATTGCTAAAATCAATGAAACGTCTGCCGAAGCACTCGCTAAAATGAAAGAAGCAAAAACAAGGCATATTCTGGTTATTGATGGTGAAAAATTAGTCGGAGTTTTATCTATGCGCGATTTGTTGGAAGTTGACTTGCTTCAATGTAAAACTACTGTGGAAGTGTTGAATAATTATATCTATTCAAAGTAGTTTGTTATTTAGTCCTGATTGTTTTTATCAGGCTGAAATGATAAAATACTCACTTTGACTTGAATTGATTATCAGTTTTAGATGGTATATATAATAAAAATAACTTGACATAAGTTATTGAAACTTTTCCGTGTCTTGCCAGGATTATTTTTGAAAATCATCCTGTTTTCCGTATAAATTTTTAGTTAAATAGCTCCTTATAGTTCTAAATAAGAAATTGCTAAAATCCCACAGTTATAGGACAAAAAGTTAGCTTTATTGTAATTATGACAGGCCGGTAGGTCTAAAATGGTACCCCTGAGGTAGTGGGGGTACCTAAATAGGTGGGTAGGGGTACCCTAAAGATGAACTTTCTAACCTTTTTGCTGAATTGGTTCGTCTTTTTTTCGAACTGGTTCGTCTTTTTTTCGAAATAGTTCGGCTTTTTTTCGAAATAGTTTAACTTTTTTTCGAAATAGTTTAACTTTTTTTCGAACTGGTTTAACTTTTTTTCGAACTGATTCAACTTTTTTTCGAAATAGTTCGTCTTTTTTTTGAAATAGTTCAATTTTTTGCTGAATTTGTTTATCTAAAAGTTGAAATATTTCGTCTTTAAGCTGAGTTTATTGGATTGAAAGTTGGTGTTTATCAAATTCTATTGAAAATTAGAAAAAATGATGATTTTTTTTGCTTTTTTGCTAAAAATTTGGCTGTCAATTTTGTTACATAAAAACCTCTAAGTAATTTTTAATTGTTGATTGAATATTAAACCACTTATTCGTGTCATTGTAACTTAGTGGCTCGATCATTTCCCGCTACGAAGGGTCTTAAACACAAAGAGATTTTATCACGCAGAGACGCAAAGCCTGCAAATATTCAGATAATTTTATTTTGCTGTATTGTAATTGAATATAGTAAATAAATTGTATCGAATTAAAATCCAATTATCATAAAAAGTTTTATTGACTATTAAATGTTTCAAACTTAAGAACAAATAACTAATTTTGTCCTGACTTTCAAAGGATTTTATGACTGAATTTTTTTATTCTATTGATTTAGCAATTTTTTATTTTTTTAATCATACTATATCATTTCCGATTTTGGATAAATTCTTTTCGATTATAACAAGTGTTAATAACTGGCTAATAACTTATGTAATTTTACTCGGATTGAGCTGGAAATACGGCGATAAAAGGGGGAAGATAGCTGTTGTAATAACTTTGATTATGGTTGCAGTTACCGATCAAACAGGTTATAGATTACTCAAAGAATTTTTCGCCAGACCAAGACCTTGCGATGTTCTTACAGATGTAATAACTCCGCTTGGCTGCACAGGTACTTATTCTTTCCCTTCTAATCACGCATTAAACAATTTTGCCGCAGCTTCTTTTTTCTCTTTTCTATTCCCTCAGTTTAGAACTGTTCTTTTTATAACTGCAGGTTTGATTGCAATTTCAAGAGTTTATTTGGGATTACATTATCCTTCCGATATAATTGGAGGTGCTGTTATTGGAATAATATTCGGTTATATTTTCTCAGAATTAGTATTACTTTTAGAACGTATTCTTAATAATAAAAATCGAAAGGTTTAATTATGAAATATTTATTTATCATTTTTCTTTTTTTTGTCAATAATATTTTCAGCTTTTCAGACTCAGTAACTGTGATTTCGAAGGATATTTACGAATGTTTGGAAGATACATCTGTATTTGTAAAAATATCCTATCCGCAAATAAAAAATCTAAAGGATCCAGAAGTACAGTTTAGAATAAATTTATTCCTCCAAATTCAATTTCTTCAGGCTTTAGATAATTATGAAGATTTTATATCAGATACAGAAACTCTGGCTGAATATCCACCAGATTGGATTTTCAGTTTTGAAACATCTTACAGAATCAATTATTTGTCTGATGACTTTTTAAGTGTTTCTATGCAATACTATGAATATACTGGTGGAGTACACGGAATGCACCATATTCAATCTTTTAATTTTAGATTATCTAACGGGGAGAATTTGACTTTGGGTGATGTAATCAAAGAAAATCAGTTTGAAAATTTATCTCGTTTTTGTGAACAGGAAATTTTGAAAATGTTTAATGCGAACTCTTTAATAGAAGCCGGATTGTTTGAAGATAAAATAAATATTACACCCGAACAGGACTTTTATATAAAACAAGGTTATTTGGTTCTTCAGTTTGATCCTTATGAAATTGCTTGTTACGCATTTGGTTATCTTGATGTTGAATTTAGTTTTGACAGGATTAAAAACTTATTAAAACCAAAACTGCCTTTTTAATAATGGATGAAAAAACTTTAAAAATCCGTAATGCTGAAGTTGAAGATATACCTCAAATCATATCAATGATAAAAGAACTTGCTGATTACGAAAAGCTCTTAGATAAAGTTAAAACAACAGAAGAGAATATATATGATGTAGTTTTCGGTCCGAACAAATTTGTCGATGTTTTAATAGCGGAATATGAAGCTATAATCTGTGGTCAGACTATATTCTTTAAAAATTTCTCAACTTTTGTCGGACGACCGGGCTACTATATTGAAGATTTGTATGTCAAACCTGAGTATCGTGGTAAAGGTATCGGAAGGGAGCTATTAAACGCTGTTATTAAAAAAGCTAAAGAGAATAATTTTGGCAGAGTAGAGTGGGTTGTTTTAGACTGGAATATTTCTGCCAGAGAGTTTTATCAAAATCGGGGGGCATTCCCTCTAAACGAATGGATTATTTACAGACTTGAGGAGGATAAATTCTGATTATTTGCTAATTATTACATTTCATTTTATACTATTTTAGTCCAACCAAATTTGAATTATTTTAAGGAGAATTATGAATAACAGAAGAGTTGTAGTTACGGGTATGGGTGCATTAACGCCTCTTGGATTATCTGTGCAGGAATTCTGGAACTCTATGATGGAAAGTAAAAGTGGTGCCGCACCAATAAAATCTTTTGACACTTCAAAAGTTGATACAAAATTTGCCTGTGAGCTGAAAGATTTTGATGTAAATAAATTTTTAGATAGGAAAGCTGCAAGAAGATTAGACCCCTTTGCACAATATGCTATCATTGCAGCTAATCAGTGTATTGATGACAGTAATTTAAAACCTGAAACTTTAAGTGAAGATGAAAAAAACAGAATCGGCGTAATTTTTGGCAGCGGTATAGGAGGTATTCAAACATTCTATGAACAATCTGTAATTAACTTTAAAGATGGCCCAGGCAGAATCTCTCCATTCTTTATTCCAATGCTTATTCCAGATATAGCTGCAGGACATATCTCAATGCAATATGGTTTCAGAGGTCCGAATTATTGCACTGTTTCTGCTTGTGCAACAGGCAATAACAATCTGATAGATAGTTACCTTTTAATTAAGAATAACTTAGCAGACAGAATGATAGCTGGTGGAAGCGAAGCTTCGATAAATGAAATAGGTATTGGCGGTTTCAATGCAAACAGGGCTTTATCTACCAGAAATGATTCTCCGGAAACTGCAAGTCGTCCTTTTGATGCAACCAGAGACGGCTTTGTAATGGGGGAAGGTGCTGGTGCATTACTTCTTGAAGAATTAGAATTAGCTCTTAATAGAAATGCCAAAATTTATGCTGAAATAGTTGGAGTTGGATTATCTGCAGATGCTCATCATATTACTGCACCTCA
This sequence comes from uncultured Ignavibacterium sp., assembly GCA_937942875.1. GTDB lineage: Bacteria > Bacteroidota > Ignavibacteria > Ignavibacteriales > Ignavibacteriaceae > Ignavibacterium. Next base: position 5,046 of record CALEBT010000070.1, read on the forward strand.
TCCCGATGGTCTTGGAGCTATTTTATCTATGGAAATGGCTTTAAAAACTGCTCAAATATCACCTGAAGATGTGGATTATATCAATATGCACGGCACTTCTACTCCACTGGGGGATATCGCTGAAACTAAATCTATAAAAAAAGTGTTTGGAAATCACGCATATAAAATGAATTTATCGTCAACAAAAAGTATGACTGGACATTTACTCGGTGCTGCCGGTGCTGTAGAAGCAATTGCTACAGTTCTTGCAATTGTAAATGATAAAATTCCACCGACTATCAATTTCGAGAATCCTGATCCTGAATGCGATTTGAATTATACATTCAATAAACCTCAGGAAAGAAAAGTTATTTATGCACTGTCAAATGCTTTTGGTTTTGGCGGACATAATACAACAGTAATCTTTAAAAAATTTAACGGATAGTTTTAATGATCAAAAATTTGAGTCTAATATTCTTAATCTTACTTAATATTGCGATTTGGGCTGAAGATAATCCCAAAACTAAAATAACAATTAAAATTAATGGATTAAAAAGTAATAGTGGAAGTATTAAAGTTGCTCTTTGCAATTCTTCAGAAAACTATAAAAATCATAATGCACCGTTTATGGGGTTGAATTTACCGATTACAAATAAACAGGCAGAAATAACTCTTTCAGATTTGCCTGCCGGTTATTATGCTGTAAAAGCTTTTCACGATGAGAATAATAATAATGATCTGGATACCAATTTCCTTGGGATACCGATTGAAGATTATGGATTTTCAAATAATGCTAAAGCAATTTTCGGCATTCCTTCGTGGAATAAAGCGAAAATGTTTATCAGTGAAGATTCGTCGGTTATAATAATTAGTTTCAATTAATATTCTAATTATTCTTTATCATTTTCAAATATCGTATCACTTAAATTTTTATTTACTTTGAAGTTTGAATAATTAACATAAACTTTGCCTAATATAGGACCATCCTTAAACTTTTTCCTGTTTGATTTTGGGGTAGTATTAGTGAAAGTCTGAGGCAGGTTCATTTTATCCACATTAAATGAAAAAATCATCTGTTTGGGGAGAGGATATTTAAATTCATTATCATAAAAAAGCTCTATTGTATAAGTCCCTTGAGTTTTGGTAGTGGTCTCTACTTTTCTGATAATATTACTTTTATCATCAATCCAAACTGTATTAAGTATTACGCTTGTATTTTCATTGATAGGAACAATTTTAATTACAGAAGTAGGAAATTCGCCAATAATTTCTCTTCTTTCAAAAATTGCTGTATAGTTTCCTTTTATAATTGAAGATGGTGAGAAATCAATCCCATCTTTAGGCAGGAGAGCAAATCCTTCTGATTTCAATTTTACTTTATCAGGCTGTTTGAAGTAAAGCTTCGCTCTGGCATCAGGAACTTTTAAGAATTCAACATCAACTTTTATATCAATATCAACTTCATAATCTCTGACCTGAGAGAATTTGTTTAATACTGCCCTAACTATTTCATTCGGGTCAGTGGATTGAGCATTTATGTTTACAAACAAAAAAACTAATAAAATTAAGAGCATATTATGTCCTCAGTTAAGTTAAGATATCTTTTCTGTTAAAAATAAAAAGAGTTAATCCAAAGAATACAATTATATGAATAATCAGGTTTGATGCTGAATTAAAAATTTCCTTTAAATCTAAAGGATTTTCAAAGAATAACCTCCACGACATAATATGAGTTGTAAAAAGATATGGCTTTAAATCCTGGAAAAAATCCACCTGTATTGCTGATAAAATTAAAAACACAATAATTATAGCCATAGTGCTAATAATCGGTCCGATTGAATTTTCTACGAGAGAAGAAAAAAGAAAAGCCAGACTTGCAACGGCGGTCATTCCTAATGTTGCAAAGCCGTAAGCCAAAATAAATCTCCATAAAACGTCGTTTCTTTCAAAGATAATAATCATTTGTCCGTCTATTATTAACAACTCACCTGAACCAAAAATGAAATAGCCAACTATCAGACTTAGAAAAGCGAGCCATAGAATCAGCAAATTTGTATAAATCAATCCTGCAATAAACTTACTCATAATCAGTCTTGTTCTTGAGATCGGACGGGTAATTAGTAATCTGTAAGTTCCTGCAGTTGCTTCACCTGCAAGTAAATCACCTGCAACTAAAGTAATGAGAAAAGGTATATGAACGGCAAGACTTGTTAGAATAATATATGAAATCAGATAAGTATTCAAGAGATTTCCAACAAAAACAAATGATTCCTGAATATTTCTTGTCATAAAATTTATGGTGCTTTGTCCTTCGAGAACCATAGCAATATGAATTAACGGGATTAGAACACCTAAAGCTATAAATCCGATATAGGTTCTCCATTTCTTGAAAATTTTATACAACTCAATTCGGATCAAATCAAGCATTGGATGCCTCGTTAGTTATGCTTAAAAAATATTCCTCGAGAGAACGTTTGGGAATAATTGAATTTATCATTACACCATTTTCAACAAGATATTTATTCAACAATGGAATTTCTTTTGAGTCAAGATTAAATTCAAAATTATTATTGATATGGCTTTTCATAAACACGATCCATCTTGAATCTTTGATTACTGAAAAGGTTAACTCTCCGTTTTCTACTTCGAATGCGACTGATAGTTTATTTTTATTTAGTAATTCTTTCACTTCACCTTCTACTTTAGTTTTTCCTTTGTTAATTATTATCATTCTGTTTGCTACCATTTCAACTTCATTAAGTAAGTGAGATGAAAGAAAAATAGTCTTTTTGAATTCTTTACTAAGTTGAATAATCAAATCTCTGATTTCTTTCATCCCCATTGGGTCAAGTCCAGTGGTAGGTTCATCAAGAATTATCAATTCGGGATTGTGAAGCAGCGCCTGAGCGATTCCTAATCTTTGCTTCATTCCGTGTGAGAAAGTTTTAACTTTGCTTTTATATCTTGATGCAAGGCCAACAAGTTCAAGGTTTTTCATTATCAGATTTTTATTGACATTTATACCTGAAATTCTACCGAGGATTTCAAGATTTTTATAAGCTGATAGGTAGCCGTAAAAATCAGGTTTTTCAACTATTGAACCGACATTCTTTAAAATATCTAATCTTTCCTTTTGTAAATCCTTACCAAAAATCTTAATGCTTCCACTATCTGGTTTTATGAGTGTTAAAAGCATTCTTATAGTTGTACTTTTACCGGCACCATTTGGTCCGAGAAAACCAAAAACATCTCCTTTATAAACAGTTAAACTTAAATCATCAACTGCAACTAAATTTTTGAAACTTTTATTGAGGTTTTCAATTTCAATTACTTTTATTTGTTCGTTCACTTAATTCTCGAAATTGTTTTAAAGATAAACGTAAATTAAGTTCTAATTTATCCTTAACAAATAATAGATTTATTTAGTTGCAAGAACAGTTCTTTATGATGAAAATTAAAGTCATTAAAAAGTATATAAAAATTTTTAAAATTTAATTTGTCAAAAAAAATTTTGTTTCATAGTTTACCACTTACAATTAGAGAAAACTAACTAACTGATTCAATAAAAAAACAAATAAAAATTACTTAATCTCAGGAGATTTTAATGAAGATTTATAGACTTTTCACTTCCGAGGGGAAAGATCCTTTTTCATATTTTAATTTTGTAAAGCGCACATCAGAAATACGTAATAAAGATGGTTCAATAGTATTTAAAATGGAAGATGTTTTTGTTCCCGAACAATGGTCTCAGGTTGCAACTGATATAATTGCACAAAAATATTTTAGGAAAGCCGGTATCCCAAAGCTGTTGAAGAAAGTAAAAGAGAAAGGCGTACCTGTCTGGCTTCAACCATCAACGGCAGATACCGAACGATTACAAGAACTCACCGAGCAAGATAGATATACATCTGAAAAAGATAGTCGTCAGGTATTTCATAGGATCGCAGGAACCTGGACATACTGGGGTTGGAAAGGTAAATATTTTGATACAGAAGAAGATGCAAAAGCTTTTTATGATGAATTGATTTTTATGCTTGCTAATCAGATGGCTTCACCAAACAGTCCACAATGGTTCAACACAGGATTAAACTGGGCTTATGGAATCACAGGTCCATCGCAGGGGCACTACTTCGTTGATTTTGAAACAGGAGTTTTAACACAGTCAACTGATGCTTATACACACCCTCAGCCTCACGCCTGTTTTATTCAGTCAATAAAAGATGATTTGGTAAATGAAGGCGGAATAATGGACCTCTGGGTTAGAGAAGCAAGATTATTCAAATATGGCTCTGGTACAGGCTCTAATTTTTCAGAAATACGAGGAAATAATGAATCTCTTAGTGGTGGTGGAAAATCCTCTGGACTGATGTCTTTTCTTAAAATTGGCGACAGATCTGCTGGTGCTATTAAATCTGGTGGTACAACAAGGCGTGCCGCTAAAATGGTTACATTAGATTTAGATCACCCTGATATAGAAGAGTATATAAATTGGAAAGTTATTGAAGAAAATAAAGTCGCAGCACTTGTCGCAGGTTCAAAGTTATGTAATTATCATTTAAATGCTATAATGAAAGCCTGTTATGATGAACATCCTGAAAATGACCGATTTAACAAACACGTAAACAAAAAATTAAAACAAGCCATTTTAGAAGCAAAAAAATCACAAATTCCTCAGAGTTACATCGAAAAAGTTATTCAATTAGCTAAAATGGGCTTTAAATCAATTGAATTCCCAATTTTTGATACTGACTGGACTTCAGAAGCTTATGCGTCAGTATCAGGTCAAAATTCTAATAACTCTGTTCGTGCAACTAATAAATTTATGGAAGCAGTATTAAATGATGGCGATTGGAATCTCTACTGGAGAACAGAGAAAAGAAAAGCTAAAAAGGAAAATAGAAACCCGAGACCCTGTAAAACCCTTAAAGCAAGGGATTTATGGGAACAAATTGCTTATGCTGCCTGGGACTCTGCTGACCCAGGTATTCAATTCCACGATACTATAAATGAATGGCATACTTGTCCTAAGGGGGGAGAAATCAGGGCAAGTAATCCTTGCAGTGAATATATGTTTCTGGATGATACAGCCTGCAATCTTGCTTCTTTAAATCTTGTTAAATTTTATGACAATAATAAACACAAATTTAATATTCAAGAATTCAGGCACGCATCTCGTATATGGACTATTGTTCTTGAAATAAGTGTTCTAATGGCTCAATTTCCAAGTAAAGAAATTGCAAGACTTAGTTATGAGTATCGAACACTTGGATTAGGTTACGCGAATCTCGGTTCATTGCTGATGATTCAAGGCATTCCTTACGATAGTAATGAAGGATTTGCAATCTGCGGTGCTATTACTGCAATTATGCATATGGTTGCTTATGCCACATCCGCTGAAATTGCAAAAGAATTAGGACCTTTCCTCAGATACGAAGAGAATAAGGAAAATATGCTAAGAGTTTTAAGAAATCATAGAAGAGCTGCCTATAATGTTCCGAAAGAAGAATATGAAGGTTTGAGTATTTACCCGATTGGAATCAACCCCAAATACTGTCCTTCTGATTTGCTAAAAGCAGCCAGAGAAGATGCTGATAAAGCTGTTGAGCTCGGAGAACTTTATGGATTCAGAAATGCTCAGGTAACTGCTATAGCACCCACGGGGACTATTGGATTAGTTATGGATTGCGATACTACTGGAGTAGAACCTGATTTTGCTCTTGTTAAAATGAAAAAACTTGCCGGCGGCGGTTACTTTAAAATTATAAATCAATCAATTCCGCCTGCTTTAGAAAAACTCGGATATAGCAAGGATCAGATCAATGAAATTATAAAATATGCTAAAGGCTCTGGTTCTATTGAGGGATGTCCATATATCAATCCACAATCCTTAAAAGCAAAGGGGTTCACTGACGAAGCCATTTCAAAAATAGAAAAAGCTTTACCATCATCTTTTGATATGTCATTTGCTTTCAATCATTTTATTCTAGGTAAAGAATTTCTAACCAAAAAATTAGGATTTACTGAAGAAGAAATTAATTCTTATGATTTTGACCTCCTTCAAAGATTAGGATTTTCTAAACAAGAAATCGCAATAGCAAATGATTACGTCTCCGGAACTATGACAATTGAAGGAGCACCATACCTTAAACATGAGCATTATCCTGTTTTTGATTGTGCCAACAAATGTGGTAAAAAAGGAACGAGATTCATTAAACCTATTGCACACATTAAAATGATGGCAGCTGCTCAACCATTTGTTTCGGGTTCTATTTCAAAAACAATCAATCTTCCAAACAGTGCTACAATTGAAGATATTAAAGAAGCTTACCTCCAATCCTGGAAATTAGGGACCAAAGCTAATGCTGTATACAGAGATGGCTCAAAACTTTCACAACCATTAATTTCTATGACCGAAGAAGAAATTGAAGCAATTTATGAGGATAAAGAAAAGAATGATATTGTCAAAATTGCAGAGAAAATTATCCATAGATATATTGCAAAACGAAGAAGACTGCCTGATAGAAGGACCGGTTATACTCAAAAAGCAAAGATAAATGGGCAATCAGTTTATATAAGAACCGGAGAATATGAGAACGGTCAGTTAGGTGAAATCTTCATTGATATGCACAGAGAAGGTGCCTCATTCCGAAGTTTGCTTAACTGCTTTGCAATTTCAATTTCATTAGGTCTGCAACATGGCGTTCCTTTAGAAGAGTTTGTTGATGCTTTTGTATTTACAAAATTTGAACCAAGCGGCGTTGTTTCTGGCAATGATAAAATAAAGATGGCAACCTCTGTTATTGATTATATCTTCAGAGAATTAGCTGTAACCTATCTTAACAGAAATGACTTGGCTCATGTTACTGATGAAGAATTAAACGCTAAAGCCTCAAGAGGTATTGTTAAAAAAGTTTCAGAGCCTGACTATTACGGCGAAGAAATTGTAAGTGAAAGGTTAGTAGAGTTAGATCCTAACATTAATAAATCATTTACAACAATTTCTAAGTCTAATTCCGAACAGTCTGAAAAGTTAGTTATGGGTTTAACAAATAAAGTTAAAAAGGCAATTGAAAGTGGTTACACAGGAGATATTTGCCCGGAATGTCAAAGTATAACAATGGTCAGAAATGGTACTTGTTTGAAATGTATGACCTGCGGCGCAACTACAGGATGTAGCTAATTGATTTTTGTCTGTCGGATTTTAGAAGAATCCGACAGACTTCTATTCTTTATTTTCGTTCGATTGTTTATATTTTAATTATAGTTATGGAAAAGGACGAAATTTTTTCTAATAGATTATCAATTCTCGGTAAACTTGCCGCAAGTCTGATTCACGAAATTAGAAGCCCACTCTCTGTTATAAAGATGAATCTTGATTACCTTTCAATGAATGATTCAACAATGAGTGATGATTATATAGAAAGTATAAACTCTTGCAAGGAATCTGTTAATCGAATGAATTATATTATTTCCAACTTTTCAAGTTTTGCAAAAAAAATTCCTAAAGAAGATGATTTAGTTTCAATTAATGAATTAACTCAAGTTGCAGTTAAAGTAGCTCAGATTGAAGCCAGAATGCAAGGTCTTCAGATAGTATGCGACTTTCAGCAAAACATTCCGAACATAAGAATTTGTAAAGATAAACTTCTTCAGGTTTTTCTGAATTTAATTTACAACGCAATTGAAGCAAAAAACAAACATAAAGTTATTATGATTAAATCTTATTTGAGAGATGATAATTCATTGATTTGGGAAATATCAGACTCAGGAGTTGGAATTGAAGAAAATTCAAGAGAAAAAATATTTTCAGAATTTTATACGAGTAAAGAAAATGGTACAGGATTGGGATTAAATGTATGTAAATCAATTCTCGATGAATACAATGCAGTAATTGATTATGAAAGTGAAGTAAATGTTGGAACTAGATTTTTTATAATATTTCCAATTAAGGAATAATAGATTATGAGCAACAGAGTTTTAGTAATTGATGACGATGAATTGGTTTGCCAGTCACTAAGAAAAATCTTAGTAAAATTTGGTTACGAAACTGAATTTATAACTAATGCAGATCAATCTTTGGATAAAATTGAAGAATTTTATCCTGATGTTGTGATATTAGATATTTATCTGACTTCTGCTAACGGACTTGATGTATTAAAAAATATTCACTCAAAATTTTTGAACTTACCCGTAGTAATGATAACTGCTTACGCCGATGTTAATATTGCAGTCAAAGCTTTGAAACTTGGTGCTACAGATTTTTTATTAAAGCCATTGGATTTAGATCAGTTGAAAATAATTATTGAAAGAGTTATCTCGTCAAAAAATCTTAAAGCAGAAGTTGAAAAATTACACGAAATTATTAAGGAAGATTATATATCAAAAGAAGTTTTTGGTAAAAGTAATAAGATTCAAAAGATTGTTGATTCTGTAGAAAAGTTAGCAAGAAGTTATGATACTACTATACTTATCGAAGGTGAAAGTGGTACTGGTAAAGAAATGTTTGCTAAATTTATTCACCAACACAGTCCACGAAAAGATGGTCCTTTTATAAGAATAAACTGCTCAGCAATCCCTAAAGAGTTAGCAGAAAGTGAATTATTTGGTCACGAGAAAGGAGCCTTTACAGGTGCTTTACAAAAAACTAAAATGGGAAAATTTGAGCTTGCTTCCGGTGGAACAATTTTGCTCGATGAGATTGCAGAGTTGTCGCCTGAAATGCAAGCAAAACTTTTAAGAGTTTTGCAGGAAAAAAAGTTTTACAGACTTGGTGGTGAAAAAGAAATAGAGGTTGATGTTCGGGTTCTTGCTGCCACTAACAAAAGGCTCGAAGATGAAGTTAAGAAAGGAAATTTCAGAGAAGATTTATTTTACAGACTTAATGTTGGATATGTTTACATACCACCATTGAGAGAAAGAAAAGAAGATATTTTGTTTCTTGCATACTCTTTTCTAAATGAATTTGGTAATAAGTTTGAAAAAAAAATTATTGGTTTCGAGCCTTCCGCATTAGATTTGCTTAAAGAATATCCTTGGAAAGGTAATATTCGTGAATTAAAAAATGTAATTGAACGGGTTACTATTCTTCTTGAAGATACTGAAGTGAAAGAAAAGCATCTCCAGTTTCTAAAACCTTCAATAAACGAATATAATTTATCTGAGGAAAAGTTTATTCTGAAAATACCACCAAAAGGTGTTTCGATTGATATTGTTCTAAGGAAACTAATTGAAGACACATTAAAGATTACTAATGGAAATCAGGTCAGAGCTGCTAAAATTCTCGGTTTGACTCGCTCTAAACTCCGTTATCGAATGGAGCAGCTTGGTATTGAAGTAACTAAAAACATTCAGAACAACTAATTTATAATATCCATCAGTCCCAGGATTTTTATATCGGTAGTTTTTTTAAGATACTCTTCAACAAAAACTTTCTTTGATACATCAATTATCACAAGAATCTTTTTACCGGGATAGTCAGCGCTTACTTCCCTGATATTTGAAGCAATTCGGAGATTCTTCATTTCCCATAATCCAATTCTTGTTCTATCTAAACCAGAATCTAAAAACATTTTATAATAAATAGACCAGTTATTGTTTGTTGATGTGATAGCATAAGAGTCAGAATTAAGATATAAAAAAAAATCAAACAAGTCTTGTTTGCTTATTCCTTCTTTGAGTTTAATATCAGCTACCTGATTTAGAATTTCATTTCTGTGAGAATTATAAACATCACTTAGTAACATTTCTTTGTAGAGCTTTTCTGAGATTTTGTCTAACTTTTTCCTATCAGAAATATCGTTAATAGAGTATACTCTGTTCATTTTTAATTGATATGCGACTCTTAAACCTATTGAGGTTTTTTCATCACTTTCATTGAGTAAAGATTTCAACTTATTTAATATTTCATCATCTATTTTTAGCTTCTGAATTTCATTTTCGGTCAGATACTTAAAATTTAATGCAGCACTATAAAAATCAAAATTGAATAAAAATAACTCAATTATTCTCTCTTTTAATTTTAAATCCAAATCACTATTGTTCGCTGATAGAATAAGCAGAGAATCCAGTTCATCATTAGCCTTCTGTGAATTTAGTTTTAATTTGTTTTGCAACTTTTTTATAGAAAAAACTACTTCCTCTGATGCTTCAGGCAGTTTAAGCTCCTTTAAAGATTCAGGATTGGATGCAATTTCAAAAGGAGAAACCGCATCAACACAAATTACATCGGGCTTAAAATCTGATAAAGTCTTTACTATTCTTTCAATTAGTGAGGGTGAAAAATCATTGCTTAAAACACTAAGAGGAGGAACACCAAGTAAAAGTATTTTAGTTTTTTCTTCATCACGCAATAAAGTCTGAAGATTTTCAATAGGATTATTTTCAGGAACAGAAATGTGTAATCCTTTCTCAGGCATCTCTTTTAAGCAAGAGTTAAGAGCGAAATATAATAGTAAAAATGCTAATAGTTTAATTTTTTTCTGAAATACTTTTTTCATCTTTCCTTTTCTTTAAAAAATCTGGCAATAAAATCCCGATAATCAAACCAAAGGCGAAAGTCAAAAATAAGAGCAGAACTTGAGTAATCTTAAAAGAGAAGAATAAAAAAGTAAAATTAACCTGCTCAGTGTTTTGCAGAATAAAAATAATCAGCAGAAGAGAAAGAGCGAGCACTATATATATTTTTGTATTCATTTTAGTCTTCTCCTTTTGCTAACCAGAAACCTGCGATACTGAAAATTTTTGTGTCGTACCAGGTTCGGATTTTAATTTTGAATCCCTCTTTATTGACAGACATAACTTCTACATTATATCTGGTATTCGTGCTGTAATTTCCATCAAACTCGGTTACGGATAAAAAAATCTCTGGTGTTTTTTCGAATGGTTTTGGAAATTTTACGCTATAAGTAGTCATTCTTTCACCACTGCCAGTATGCAGGTTATAACCAGGATTATTTTCCTTAACAGACCAGGTACCAATTAAAGTTTGAGGGAAAGATGAAATAGATAAAAAAACGAAAAGAAGAATTATGGCAGGTGAAAAAAAAGTTTTCATAATTAACCTCTGAGATAATTAAAATATTTTAGGATGCTTCAAAAATTAATTCATACTATTTAACTAAACAAACCAATCCTTTTAAGTAAAGGGCTTCCGGAAAACTGCTTAGGATTGGATGATCTTTTGACTGACTTAATATAGATAAATATTTTACTTCTCTTCCTGAGTCTATTGCAGCATCATTTACAATTTTATGAAAAAGCTCTCTTGAAATGTGACCGGAGCATGAAAATGTAAATAGTATTCCATTTTCATTTAGTAGTTTCATTGCTAATAAGTTGATGTCTTTATAACCTCTTGAGGCTTTATTTATATTGCTTGCAGATTCTGCAAATTTAGGAGGATCTAATATTATCAAATCGAATTTTTTCCCTTCATCTCTGAAATTCCTTAATATCTTAAAAACATCACCTTCAATATTTTTATGTTTTTTTGAATCAATGTCATTTATCAGATGGTTCTCTTCAGATAATTTTAGTGCTGTTGATGATGAATCAATATTAGTTACAAAATTTGCAAGTCCTTTCAGAGCATAGACTGAAAATCCGCCAGTGTATGAGAAACAATTCAAAATATTTTTACCTTTAGAAAAATTTTGGAGAAGTAATCTGTTATCTCTCTGATCCAAATAAAATCCGGTTTTATGTCCATTTGCTATATCAGCATAAAAGTTAATTCCATTTTCTTTAATTAGAATTCTTTCTGGAATAAAGCTCCCCGAAAGTTTGTCGTTTTTAATAGGAAGATTTTCTTTTTTCCTTGATTCTGTATCTGACCTTTCATAAATACCTATGCAATCTGTTTGCTCTGAGATAATTTCAATTATCTGATTTCTGAAATATTCCGCTCCTGCTGATAAAAATTGAACAACATAATAACCCGAATAATAATCCAATATTAATCCCGGCAGAAAGTCACTTTCAGAATTTACAATCCGATAAGCATTAGTTTGTGAAGAATCAAACAAAGATTTTCTTAATGATAGTGCATCATAGAATCTTTGTGAGAAAAATTTTTTATCAATGATATCTGAGGGATTAAAACTCCAAATTCTGACAGAAATTTGAGAGCTTTTGGAAAAAGAACCAATTGCCAAACTTTCTTTTTGGTAGGATTTTATTAAAACTAATTGTCCATTCTCAGTAACGTTTTCAGTTTTATCAATTGCACCCGAGAATATCCACGGGTGCTTTGATTTAATAATTGCTTCTTTACCTCTCTTTAAGTAAACAACACCTGATTTATCCACCAGCATTCCAAGAAAAATAATATTTAACACCAATGTGAGCAGTTAATAAATCTGTTTTAGATTTATTTATATCATATTGTACTTTGCCGCCTATAATTTTTACTGAACCTTGTTTCAGATATTCAGCTTCAGTCCCGAAAATATATCTTCCTTTAAAGTCTAAAAACAACAAATCTTGATTTTGATTCGGGTCTCCTGAAATAAGAAAAGTCAAACCAAATCCAGCGCCATAACTCCAGGCAAAATCATCAAAGTTTATATTTGAAGCAAATTCTTCACTTGTGTTTTGACTTTTAACAGAAGTATTCGTAAAAATATATGAACCTCCAAATAAGCCTTCAATATATGGTCTGGCTCTGCCTGAGGGTAAACCAAGAACAAATAGTAAATGGAAATTAGCAAGATTGTTTGTTCTATCAACTGTGACAAAGATATCCGGAATAGTTGTACTCAAGGGTTCTCTTCTTGACTCCATTCCGTAAGTATAGTAAGATAGATTTAATCCCATTCCAAAAGGCGATTTCGGCTTAGGTGAAATAAATAAAACATCACCGTTTAAGCCGAATCCCAAATTATCAACTTTTTCTTTAAACTCTCCTTGAGGAAAAGCTATAGAAAAATTTAATGATGCTGATTGAGCATAATAAGAGGAGAAAGAGATTAAAAAAATAAAAACAGTTAAAATCTTTTTGTACATTTTGGTACTCCTTATTTAGTTATAAATATTTTCATACTCCAGGCATCAAGTTCTCTTTAAAGAGATTCAATTATTATTAGCTCTTGCATTGTAGTAAAATCAATGTAAGAATCTGAAATCTGAATATCCTTTGATAGAACTTTAGAAGGAGTGTCCGAAAAATAATATAGGGTAAAAACTTTTTTTTATACTTTACACGAATGAGCGATAGAATATTTGATTGGTTGCTGTTTGTGATGACTTTCAATTCTCCACCGCTTATTCCACAGTGTAATACCATATTTGATTTTTTTAATTCAGTTAATGATTTGTATAATTCAAAAAATTTGTGTTGCTCCCATTCAATATTATATTTTTCAAAAAAGGATAATCCTTTGTCTAAACCAGCTTCCTGACCACTGTAGATTATTGGTATATCCGGAATAATAAAAGTTAAAACAGCAAAGCATTCAGCAGCGTCACCAAGCCTTTCAAATAAAGTCCCATTACAGGGATTTTCATCGTGATTATCAGTCAACTGCATTCTGATTGCACTTATAAATGATATTTTTCTTTGTCCGCTTCTATATGTTTAATTAAATCTGGAACATTATTCTCTTTTTTAGCTATTCGGTTCATAACCTTATTTAATTCCCAATCATAAATCATATTGAGTGATTTGGCGGATGTTTACTTCATAAATAGTTTTATCAAAAACCCATTGCGGAGTTTTGTTTGTTGAGCAAAAACAGATAGAAAAGGGAAAGAGATTAAAATTAGAAATAAGTAGAAAAATTTAAAGTAGTATTTCATTGTTATACAATTCTCCGGCTAAGTTAGAACAAATTACGGATACTATTTATTTGAAATTACAACCGGAAAATTTTCTTTTGATTGGAATCAGAGTCGAAATCATCCTTATTTATTCCAAACTCTCTGCTAAAATCTTTACGTATATCAGCAGAGTTATCTGAAATAGATTCTTTCATCTTTTTGAATTGTTCTAAAACACGATTATTGTTTTCAATTTCTCTTTCTAAAGATTCATTAATTTTTTTAAGATTTTCTGATTTAATTTCAAGATCTTCAAGCTCAATTTTATGGGCGTGAACAGATTTTTGTAATTCAACTAATTCATCAATTGCTTTATCAATTTTTTGATTTAATTCTTCGTATAAGAGTTCCTTGTCACGAATCTCACTCTCTGTTTTGAGATGGGTTTCACGTAAGCGGCCGATTCTCTTCTCAGAAGTAATAAATAATTCTTCAAGAATTTTTTCAATAGCAGACTTCTTTTGAGTTAACAAATCAATATCTTTTCTCAATTCCTGATTATCAGATCTCTTTGATGAAATTTCTTTTTCATAATTACTGATTGATTTTGAAAGTAAATCTTCTTTTTCGTTCAGGTTCGATATCAGATTATTTATAGAATTTAATTCAGTTTGACGAAGTCTTAATTTATCTTCAGTTTCTTTAAGCAGATTTAATTTTTCGTTTATTACATTTTCATTTTCAACAACTTTGTTCTCAAGTTCTGAAATTTTCTTTTCAATATTTGTTTTGTGGTTTGAAAGCTCTTTAATTTCATTGTCAAATTTTTGTATCATTCTTAAAAGTCGTTTTTCCAACTGATCATTACTGAATTCTATTTCATCTCTTCTTTTTTGTGATAATTGAATAAGTTCTACAGTTTTTTCCTTTTCAGATTTTAACTCAGTAAGCTCTTCCTGAAGTTTAAGAATCTCGGAATAAATTTCATTTTTGGTATTTAACAACTCTTTAGCTTCCGAGTGGACTTCGATAACTCTCATTTCAAGAGCAGCAATTTCGTCTTTTGACTTCTGAATTGTCTCCTGATGAATTCTGTTTTGTTCTTCCCAATTCTGGATTTCAGATTTTTTTAGCTCGAAGTTTTCTATAAGATCTTTAAGTTCTGAATCAAGTCTTAAAATTTCGTTATTTTTATAATTGATTATTGAATCTAATTCAAGAATTTTATCTTTAAGTTGTTTCTCTGTTTGAATAATTAAAGCAGCATTGTTTTCATTAATTCTTTTGGATTCATCTTGCTTAAATTTTATCTCTTCTTCCAGCTTCACAAGCTCTGTTTTCTTTGCTTCTAATTTGCTCTCCAGTTCTGAAGATAATTTATTAATCTGAGTTTCTAATTCAGTTATCTTTTCATTTTTTTCTGAAATTATTTTCTCTAAATCCTCAGATTCAGATTTTAGTGCCTGTATTTTTTCGGTTAGTTCAGCTTCAGTTTGAGTGAGGTAAGATTTGCTTTGGTCTTCGAGTTTTTGAAATTCACCGGATTTGATTTCAATTTCCTGTATTAAACTATTAAGCTCAGATTGTTTCTCTTCTATTAGATTATTTAAATCGTTTGTTTTTTGTTCAATCTCCGCATTCAGTTTATTGAGTAAGTTCTTTTTATCTTCAATTTTTGAATCAATTTCAAGAGTTAAATCATTTATTCTGTTCTCAAGTTGATTAACAGTTTCTTGTTTATCTTTAATTATTTTATCAAAGTTTTCCGACTGAAACTTGAATTCCTGAATTTTTTTACTTAGAGAATTAATCTCCTCTAATAATAAATCTCTTTCTTTGGACTTGATTTCAAAGTCGTTATTTAATTGTAAAGCTGATTTTTCTGGTTCAATAATTTCAGTAACTAACTTTGCCGCATCATTTATTTCGGGAGATAATTTCTCTTCAATGATTTGCGGTATTGATTTATCATCAGTAAACTCTTCTTTGATAGAGTAAATTTCTTGTTCAGGAACAAAGCCTATTTCAGAGTCATCATCTATATCGACTTTTGATTTCTCAGGTAAAATAATTTCCTGCAATTCAGAAGAATCATCTTTTCTTTCTTTTATTTTCTCAGTCTCATTTTTAGGTTCAAAGAATGATGCTGAATATGTTAAAGGCGGAATTGCAGGTTCAACTTTCTTCTGTTTTTTAGGTCTAAGTTTTTTCTTTCTACCGATATTGATTCCAAAAATCTTCATCTTGTAACTCTTAAACTATTTGTTTGATTTATTTTGAAAATTAATCATAACGTTAGAGAAATTCAATAAAATTAACAGATTATTGCTCATTCAATAAAATTATCAGGAAATTTATTAATAACAGCATTTGAAATAATTTCAGCTGCCTGATCATAAGTTAATAATCCAGTATTAAGTGTTAAATGGTATAATGTTACATCATCAGCACTATGGAAAAAATAACTTTTTAAGTAATGATTTCGTGCCTTATCCTCTTTATTTATGTAATCTAATGCTTTATCCCGAGTGAATCCAAATACTTGTCTGACGTGTTCAACTCTTTTTTCAAGAGGGGCAACTAATCTGATGTGAAAAGCGTTAGGCAGTTTGGATGTAATTATATTACCACCTCTGCCTACAATTATTGCTTTTCCCATTCTTCCAATTTGTAATATAGTTTCAGTGGTTTTCTGAATCAAAGTCCAATCAGATGGTTTAACTCCTAATAATTCATAAACTGCATCGTTTATATGGCTATATTTTGATTCCGCAATGTAATTACTTACAATTTTCGGCAAATTATGATCCTCAATAACTTTTTGAATAAGTTCTTTATTGAAATAAGTCCACTTTTGCTCTGGTTCTTTTGATTTTTCATCCAAAATTCTGATTAGTCTTTCCGAAACTTCAAAAGAGCCTGCACCAGTTTGCCGAGAAATAGTTATGACAGGGAAAACTATTCTTTTTTTATCTTTTTCTTCAGTTTTAGCAGAATGAGATTCAATATATCTTTTACATTTTTCGTAAGCACCCACTACCAACATTTTCTGCCTCCTTTCTATGAAGACCTTTAAATGTTTTTAACATTAGTTAAACAAGATTTAATCTGAACCACGACTTTACTTTTTCGAGCTCTGAGTTGTTATGATTTTTATGATAAAACTCGTTTTTTGTCTTATCATAGACATAATCCTTCTGCCAACTATCAATATTTTTAGCAATCGAACTTATTGCGTCAGTAATAAAATAAAGTTCATCGTTTAGCATCGTAGGATGAAGCGACAATCTTACCCATCCGGGTTTTTCGCTTAAGTCACCGTGATTAATTTTTTCTGTAATTCTTCTTGAATGATTCTGATCAACGTGTAAAAGATAATGTCCGTATGTTCCGGCGCAAGAACAACCGCCTCTGACCTGAATACCAAACCTGTCGTTTAAAAGTTTAACTATCAGATTGTAGTGAATATTATTAACATAAAACGATATTGCACCAAGTCGGTCTTCTATATTATCAGCCAGAATATTTAATCCTTGAATTTTTCTTAGCTCTGCAAATGCTATTTCAACAAGTTCTTTCTCTCGTAAACGAATTTTTTCAACTTTCATTTCTTCTTTGAGTTTAATTGCTAATGCAGCTTTTATTGTTTGAAGAAATGCAGGAGTTCCTCCGTCTTCACGTATTTCAATGTTTTCACTGAATTTATGTTGACCCCACGGATTAGTCCAGTCAACTGTTCCACCGCCAGGTAAATCAGGAACGCGGTTGTGATATAATTTTGAATTAAAAATCAAAACTCCCGGGGTTGCAGGTCCGCCAAGAAATTTATGTGGCGAAAAAAATATAGCATCAAAAGATTCTTCTTCATCTTCCGGATGCATATTTATTTCAACATAAGGAGCTGCACAAGCAAAATCAATAAAACAATAACCATCGTTCCGATGCATAATTTTTGCCAATTTATGAATCGGAGGCTCAATGCCCGTAACATTCGATGCGGCAGTGAATGCACCAATTTTAAGTTTTCTGTTCTTATATTTCTCTAACTTTGCTTCTAAATCTCCGATATTAACAAGCCCCTGATAATCTGGTTCAATTATCACAACATCTGCGATTGTTTCAAGCCAGGTAGTTTGATTTGAATGATGCTCCATATGTGTGATAAAAACAACAGGTTTTAATTCTTCAGGTAAATGTAAAAAATCTGAAAGCTGCTCTGGTACTTTTAGCCCCAATATTCTCTGGAATTTACAAACCATTGCAGTCATACCCGAGCCTGATGTAATTATTACATCATCTTTAGAGGCATTACAATGTTTTTTGATAATGTTGTGAGCTTCTTTGTAGGCGAGAGTCATTAAAGTTCCTGTTTCGCTTGCTTCTGAATGAGTATTCCCAACCATCGGACCAAATTGATTAATCAAAATTTCTTCTATTGGTTTATACAATCTTCCACTTGCAATCCAATCAGCATATATCAACTTTTGTTTACCATAAGGTGAGTCAAAACAGGAATCGATACCTAAAATGTTATTTCTGAATTTAAGGAAATAGTTTTCCAGATTCGTCATGCAAGAACCTCTCTTTTCACTTCATAAATATAATATTAGAAATTATTAAAACACTTGGTAAATTTGATTGGAATTTTGATTGATTTATGATTTTACTTTTCAATAAACCATTTAATGTGTTGTGTCAGTTTACAGATAAATCAGGTAGGAAAACCTTGTCTGATTATATCCATATTCCAAATATTTATCCTGCAGGAAGATTAGATTTTGATAGTGAAGGATTACTGATTTTAACAGATGATGGAAAACTCCAGAACAGAATTTCTGATCCTCGAAATAAAATGCCGAAATCATATTGGGTTCAGGTTGAAGGTGAAATAACAGGCGAAGCGATTAAACAATTGCAAAACGGAATAGAGCTAAAAGAATTTAAAACAAAACCATCAAAAGCTAAAATTATTAGTGAACCAAAAATCTGGGAGAGAGTTCCACCAATACGTGAAAGAAAAAATATTCCAACCAGCTGGATTGAAATAGTGATAACAGAAGGTAAAAACAGACAAGTAAGAAGAATGACTGCTGCAGTTGGATTTCCAACGTTGAGGCTAATCAGATTTTCTATTGGCGATTGGAAAATAAATAATCTTCTGCCCGGAGAGTATAAAATAATACCCTAATTTTATTCTTTAACAGGAGATAAAAATTTTTTCCTTATTATAAATGAAAAATAAATTATTGCCATTGCCGTAATCAATCCGGCAATAAGCGGTTCTAAAATTGATAAAACTGAAAGAATAACAGCAATAACTGCTTCAACAGTAGAGACGATAAAATTCTTTGAGCCGCCCGTTTCAGCAGATGTTTTTAATCTGATCATACTTGTTGCTGCACTTATAGTTCCTGCAACACCACCACCAATCAATAAAGCCACTAACCATTTTAAGTAAGGGTTGAAATCTGTAATTACAGCGCCGGTTATTAATATTCCTACTATAATTGAAAGAGGATGTTCGATAGCATCAAGATAATTATCCAGCCAAGCAATATAATATACCAAAATCTCCAGAATTGATGCAATAATTAAAAAAATTAGGACTGGTAAATATCCAAGCCAGGTGAAATAGGTTGATAAGGTTATATTCCCAGTGTATGCAAAAATTGAAACAATAAGAATTGGAATAAAAATTCTTAAGCCAACAGAAGCAGCAATTCCGATACCTACTAGAAACACTAATACTTGGTCAATCATTTTATAACTCCATCAAATTTATAAATTCAGAAAACTTTCACTCACTCACCGATAATTTAATAATCTGTTCAGATAAATCAACATCTCTCAGAAAAATATTATAACTTTATTGATTTTTATTAAACTCAGATTTTATTTGTAAAATTAATCTTTTAAGAGTTTTCAGAACCTCTTATTATCTTGCAGTGCAAATTAGAAATTTCAATAACAAAATCTTACTATTTTATGCTCAGCCAACTTTTACAACCGGAAATAAAATCACTTATTGAAAAAAGACAGCTTAGCATATTAAAAGAAATCCTTGAAGATTGGACTCCTGCCGATATAGCGGAATTATTTAACTATTTAGATGAAAAAGAAAAAGTTATTCTTTTCAGACTTCTGCATACAGAAATAGCAGCTGATACATTTGAATATCTTGATATTGATACACAAATGGAATTATTAAAATCAATGGGGAATGAAGAAGTTGCTAAAATATTGAACGAAATGGACCCTGATGATAGAACCGCACTATTTGAAGAATTGCCTGCCTCTGCAGCAAAACAACTTATTCAATTATTATCTCCAGAAGAAAGAAAAATTGCATTAAGTTTGCTCGGATATCCGGAAAATAGTGTCGGTCGTTTGATGACACCCGATTATGTTGCTGTTAAGCCCCATTGGACAATTAAAGAAGCATTAGATTACATAAGAGAAAACGGAAAAAATAAAGAAACTCTAAATGTTGTTTATGTTGTGGATGAAAAGGGTAAACTTATTGATGATATAAAGATCAGAGAGTTCCTGCTTGCACCACTTGAAACTAAAGTTATGGATTTAATGGACGAAAATTTTGTTGCGGTAAACGTGTTTGACGATCAGGAAACTACTGTCTCTGTTCTGAAAAAATATGATAGAGTTGCTTTGCCGGTTGTAGATAATTCGGGTATTTTACTTGGAATAGTTACTGTTGATGACATAATGGATGTCGCTGAAGAAGAAACTACAGAAGATATTCAGAAACAAGCAGCAGTTGGAGTTTTAGAGGAACCATATTCCGATATTTCTGTTCTGAATATGATTAAAAAAAGAGTAGGATGGTTGTCTATTCTCTTTATCGGACAGATGTTTACTGCTACTGCAATGGCTTATTTTGAAGATGCGATAGAGAAGGCAGTTGTTTTAGCTTTGTTTGTACCACTTATTATTTCGAGTGGAGGAAATTCTGGGTCACAAGCAGCTTCACTTGTTGTACGTGCAATGGCTTTAGGTGAAATTACAATTAACGATTGGATGAAGGTCTTTAAAAGAGAACTTCTAACAGGTTTAAGCTTAGGATTAATTCTTGCAGTAATTGGTTTTATTAGATTTACCGTTTTCCCTGCACCTTCAACTGGTTTTGAAAAATATTGGATACCCATTACTCTTACAGTTTCATTTTCTTTAATCGGTGTAGTGATGTGGGGAACATTGATAGGTTCGATGTTGCCGTTTCTTATGAAAAGGTTAAAATTTGATCCCGCTGCTTCTTCCACACCATTTGTTGCAACAATGGTTGATGTTACTGGAATTCTGATTTACTTCAGTATTGCAATGTTTTTATTAGAAGGATTGATTTTATAAATCAAAAAATTATTTAATTAAAAGTCTTTTAAAATTTTTAATTCAAACACACCCCTTAGCAATAATGCCAGCTTTGTACCATTTGGAACACGAACTCTGGTGCTCATTAAATCTTTAACATTTTTACTTCTGATTCGATTAAAAAGTGATAGGTAATATAAATATGCTGAATATACACCTAATTTAACTCCATCAGGAAGTTGCTTTATCCCCTCCAATGCTTCTGCGAACTCGTTCTCAATATCATTTTCAAGATTTTTTTTGCTTTCATCATCAATTTTTTGAGCGTGATTAATTCCGGGAAGATAAATTCTCTCTCTTTCGCTTAAATCACTTTTTATATCTCTTAGAAAATTTACTTTCTGAAATGCCGAACCTAACGCACGCGCAGGCTTAACTAATTTTTGAAATAATTCATCATTGTTATGACAAAAAACTTTCAGACACATTAAACCGACGACTTCTGCTGAACCATAAATATATTCATCGTATTCTTTTTTTTCATAATAAGAATTATCTAAATCCATCTCCATACTCTTTAAGAATGCATCAATATAATGATAGTCAATATTGTATTTGTTTACTGTCAGAGCAAAAGAATGCAAAACTGGATTTGTAGAAATTCCGGTTTTCAATGCCTCCTCAGTATCTTGTCTGAACTTTTTCATAAGTTCTCTTTGATCGTAGCCAAAAAAAGTATCAACAATTTCATCAGCAATTCTTACAAATCCATATATTGAATAAATTGCATCTCTGTAACTTTTATCAAATGCTAATATTCCCAAACTAAATGAGGTGCTATAAGTTTTAGTGATATATTTACTAATATTGAAAGTCGTCTTATTGAATAATTCCATAATCTTTCATAATCCTTTCTGTAACTAATTTTGAACTTATAATAACCATTGGTAATCCTGTGCCGGGAGTAGTTGAAGCGCCCACATAATATAAATTTGAGAAATGCTCATCTTTGTTTTTTGGTCTGAAAGCACCCACCTGATTTATATCGTGAGCTAATCCTAATCCGGAGCCTTTATAAAGATTCAAAGTATTTGCCCAATCATCAGGAGCTAAGATTTTTTTAGTGATCAGATTGTTCTTAATATCAAAATTTACTCGTTTTGATAAATCATCAATAATATTGTCAGCTAATTCATCTTTGTCTTCCCAGGACTTTTTATACCTTAAATCTGGAACCGGGCAAAGAATAAAAAGATTTTCACAACCTTCAGGAGCTGAAGTTGGTTCAGATTTGGACAAAACATTAACGTAATAATATGGTTTCTGTGGACTTATTGAAGATGTGAAAATAGTATCTGCGTATCCTCTGAAATTACTTCCTAAAAAATAATTATGATGCATTAACTTATCTATTTTGCCTTTTACTCCAAGATAAACTGTAAAAGGAGCCAAAGTCCAATGCATCGAATCTAATTTTCTCTCAGAAAACTTTTCTCTCTTCAGAATTTTTCCTCTGAAAGCAGCCGCATCTGAGTTTGAAATGAAAATATCTGCAGTCCATTTTTTACCATTTTGATCTATAAGCTCGTAAAGTTTACCATTATTATTCCCAACTCCCACAATTTCTGTATTGTAAACTATCTTTACATTTTTATCAATTAAAATTTTTATAATCTCCTCAACAAGCTTATACATTCCACCTTTAACTTTCCAATACCCATTATGCTTCATTTCTGTGTAGTTTAATAATGAATAAATTGCAGGAGTCTGAAAGGGAGTTGAACCAAGGAAGAAAGCAACTAACGAGAAAATTACCCTCACTTCTTCTGACTTAAAATGTTTCTCAACCTCACTCCACATATTTTTCTGTAAGTAAGGAAGATGTTTTAATGGAACTCTGCTTAATTTTAGTATATATTCAAGTTTATTATCAAAATTCGATTTTACAACTTTGTCAATTGTATCGTGAAAAAACTGGCTTGCTTTCTCTAAATAACGGGTTGCATTTTCTTCAAGATTAGGTTCAATGTCTTCAAATTCTTTGGCGAGCTTCTTTAAGTTTTTATAGATTAGTCTTGATTTATCTTTACCTTCGAAAAAAACCTGATATAGAGGGTCTAATTCTTCTAATTCAATTGGAACTTTCTTACCAATACTATTAAATAATTCTTCTAGTTCATAAGTCATACTCATAAATGATGGCCCCATATCAAACCTGAAACCATCTTGTTCAATTATATTTAGTCTTCCACCGGGAGTGTGATGCTTTTCAAGAATAGTAACATCTATTCCAATGTTTGATAATCGTAAAGCTGTGGAAAGACCACCTAAACCAGAACCAATTATTATAGCTTTTTTCATTTATTAAATTACTCTTAAATTAAACATAAAATGGATTACTAAAGAAAAGTTAATGTAACGTAATCCACAACAGATGTGATGAAAGATTAGTTCAAAAGTTCCTGAAAGATGACTAAAGCATTAGAAATTTATATGATTAAGAAAATAAGGTAACATCTTTCTCCAGGTTGGCCAATCGTGAGGCATATCATATCCCCATAAATCTAACCAATGTCTGATTCCTTTAGAGTTCAAAATATTAGAGAGATCAATTGAAGCTTGAGGATCTTCATAACTACCCTGACCTGTAGCAATTATTATTTTTCCTTTACGGGCATGATTAAGCATATATTCATCATTCCAATTAGGCAGATAATCAACAGGTGAATTGAAGTAAACGTTATCATCATAATACCCTTTTGTATAAGACTTTAAATCATAGCTGCCACTCATAGCAATTGTTCCAGAAAAAATATCAGGTCTTCTGAAAAATGAATTTGCTGCGTGAAAAGCACCAAGTGAAGCTCCTGTAGTAATTATCGGCACCAATCCTCTGCAATGATTATGAATAAAAGGGACCACTTCTTCAATTATATATCTATTGTATTGTTGATGTCTTATTGCTTTATGAGCAGGGTTCATATGATTATTTAACCAGCTTTCATTGTTAATGCTGTTTATTGAGAAGGCTTTTAATTTACCCTGTGCAAGGAATCCGCCAATAGTGTCAATCAAATGAAATCTTTCATATTCAAGATAATCAGCTGCAGCAGTTGGAAACATTAGAAGTGCATAACCGTAGTGACCATAAACTACTATTTCCATTTCTTTATTGAGATTTGGACTAAACCATTTATGAATTTCTCTGCTCATAATTTTCCTTAATTATTTTGAGTTTTTATTAACTAATTTTTGTTGCCGAAAAAGAATAAAAGAGGACGCTCTAGTCTTGCAGCCCATTCAGCTTCATTATGTTCAGCATTTGGAGCGTAAAAATAATCAATATCAGTCCCAATTAAATATCCTTTTTGAGAAAGTAGACAAAACATTTTTTGTCCTCTAATTAAACCATCCTCACCGTGGTCAATGTAAAATTTAACTGGAATTTTTTCTCCTGAATATTCATAAACCATTTTTAACACAGCGTCATTGTGATAATAAAAAGAACTTGACATACATCCAACCATCGAAAAAATTTCAGGAAAATACCAACCTGCGTAAAAAGATATTAAACCACCCATAGATGAACCCATAATCGCTGTATTTTCTCTTTCTGTCAGTGTTCTGTAATTTGAATCAATATATGGTTTAAGATTATTTATTATACCATTCAAATAATCTTGTCCTTTTTTTGACCAATCATATTCATCTAATCTGTCTTGAGTATTATGAATCCCAACTACAATCAAATCAGAAACTTTACCTTGTTTTAATAACTTTGAAACAGTTTCTGATACTCTCCAATGCTTTCCAGCATATGATGTATCTGGGTCAAAAAGATTTTGACCATCGTGCATATACAATACATTATATCTGGTATTTAATTTCCTTTTTGAATAATAATCTTTAGGCAGCCATACTAAAATCTTTCTGGGAAGCAAGTTATTTCCTAAGACGAAATTTTCTATTTCCTCTAAAGAGCCAAATAATTCAAAGTTTTTGTTTGATTGCTTCTGATCAGAAATCAAATTCTTATTTGACATTAAGTAAAATAAATTGTGAATGATTGGCAAAAATATTTAAGTTATATCAAAAAATTCATAATTGATGAAAAAGAAATTTTTATTAAATAAAGAAAATTGAATCTTATTGTAATTTTATTTGATTTGGGAATAAATTAGAATCATATGATTGAACTTAAAAATGAATCAAACAATCTTTTTTTTGTTAATAAAGAAAATAATTCGAAAATTTCTTGACATATTAAAGAAACTTACATATATTTGAAACCCTTCTTTTAAGAAGGTTTAATTTTGTTCTTTGATAGAGTGAAAATAAAGCCAGTCAATTCCACAAAGAAAATACACAGGTTTAAAACTTTACTACGGAGAGTTTGATCCTGGCTCAGGACGAACGCTGGCGGCGTGCTTAACACATGCAAGTCTACGATAATAGGGTAGCAATATCCTAGGACAGTGGCGCACGGGTGAGTAACACGTAAGTAATCTACATATAGGTCTGGAATAACTCCGAGAAATCGGAGCTAATACCAGATGATGCAGCGGCACCGCATGGTGATGTTGTTAAAGTTCTTGTAACGCCTATAAATGAGCTTGCGTCCGATTAGCTAGTTGGTAGGGTAACGGCCTACCAAGGCGACGATCGGTAGCTGGTCTGAGAGGATGATCAGCCACACTGGAACTGAGACACGGTCCAGACTCCTACGGGAGGCAGCAGTGAGGAATATTGGGCAATGCCCGCAAGGGTGACCCAGCAACGCCGCGTGGAGGATGAAGGTCGT
>CALEBT010000071.1 GCA_937942875.1 uncultured Ignavibacterium sp.
TTGCTGTAATAAACTTCTTCATTGAGAACTTTTATTAAAAATACAACTCTTGTATCTTCATCAAGAAATTTTGGATGATAACTAAAAAGTTGTCCTTCTCTTGCTGACATTGAATTACGATCTATCTCAACACTTACTTTAAGGTCTGTTTCAAATCCTGGACGTTCTAGCTTATCATTTATTAAATTTTCATATAATTCATCATATTTACCATCAATAGCAAGTTGAAATTGTTCAGTTGTCAATAAATCAACCGATTTCAATTCTTTGTTTAACAAGAAGTCTATAATTCTTTCTTTCTTACTTTTTGATTTCTCGGATTCTTCAGATTTCTTCAAATGAATTAAAGGCTTAGGAAAGAACAGTTCTCTTCTTATGATATTTTTTTTATCGTTATCCCAGTAATCTTTTTCAAGTAAACCATTTGAAATTGTAAACGGTGGTAAAGGATTATCTTTGTAATAAAGAGGAATATATTCTTTTAATTTATCTTCACCATACTTATCCCTTAGTCTCCAGCAGAAGTGACCCATTACAGTATCTGATTGTAATTCTGAAAGCAAACCGGATATAAGTTTGAGTGTTAATTTTTTGATTGTTGCCATAAATTACTCTTCTTCGATTTTTAATTTACACCAGCCAATGTGGTCTGTTCTTCCACCAAAATTGAAAGAAACAGTAGTATGTGCTTCTTCTTTTGTGAAAATCTTTTTCTTTGTTTTAGGATCTTTTCTGGAATTATCAAATTTATGAGGAGTTACGCCTTCATAAATTTTAAAGTAACTTCCACCACCAAAACCTATATTGATTAAATATTCATCGTCTTTTAATCTTTTAATATCCTCTTCAAGGTTTTTTAAGGCATCATCAAATATATCAGCCCCTTTAGGTCGTTTACCAACTTGAGCTTTAAATTTCTTTATAGTATTTCTTGCTAATTTAACTTGCTTAGGTGAATACTTCTTTAAACTCAATTTAAGATTATCAATATTTAATGTTTTATGTTTCTTAACCATCAAATAGAAATCTGTGTTTGGTTTTATACATAAGAGACCAACTTTCGGAGGACGATTATTAGTCAAATAAACTTTCAAATTTTTGCTATTAATAAAATCCGAGTCATATATAACAAATTTGTCATCAATATTGGGATTTTTATTATCAATGCCTAAATGATCTAATTTAAGTGCAGTTAATAACGCTCCTTTAACCGAACTTGCGGGAACATAAAATTTGCCATTAGAGTTGATAAATTCATTAAAATATTTTCTACCCTTTGCCTTCTCATTAACTATATATTTTAAAAAAGAATCATCGGCCTCTACGATATAATAAGAATCTTCTTCTTTGAACGAGTTCTCATATTCCTTGATTAAGGAAATTAAATCATCTAATGAATACTCTTTAGAAAAATCAATAACTTTTTGTTCAGCGAATTTTTGTGCTACCTTAAGGGGATTAAGTTTATGAATAAAATTACCTTTTTGAATATAGTCCAAGCCATAACCTAATTGTTCGCCATTTGAAATATGTAAAGGTGTTAAAGTTTTAAAGTGAAGTTTGAGCATTTTATTGCTCCTTTATATATTATTAAAAAAATCTTGTGGCTCAACTTCGTAAGTTACAGAACCATAACCTCTACTACCCGATCCTCCTAAGTAATCATTTTTTAGAAGATCTAATCCATCCTTAAGAACCTTTTTTATTTCTTTTAACTCATTATCATCATAATATCTAAGAAGTACATTACCTTCGAAAACCACTTGCGGGGGAACTCTTTCGATTGTTCTTGGTCCAGCAGATGTCACAGTACCTTTTTTTCGGTCAATACTTATTTCCGATTTGAATTCAGTAGTTAGCCGACCTTCTAAAAATTCTTTCTTATAATTGATCTCTTTTCCTTCATCTGTATATTTTTCGCTTAAATGAAGGTCTCGAAAAATTATTCTTGTGGGAGTTTCATAATCAATCGGTTCTTGTTTTTGTTTTTCACGTTCTTTATTCACATCATCCATTTTTTTCTTGAAGCGGTTATTTATTCCAAAGTACTTATTTAAAGTATCATTTAATTCACCAGCGTTATTTGCCTCTATTAAATCCTTTTTAGTAAAATCTTCGCTTTCGGTCTCAAGCAGACATCTAATTTTACCTTTAATTGAACTACCAGGAATGTATGGAAGCTTTCTAATTGGATCCTTGATAACCTCACTATCAACACCCCCAATTTGTACTTTATCATTACCACTACCAATATGCAATCCAGTTTGAACAATGATTTTTAGACAAAAGCTTGTTTTTTTCATTTTATATCTCCTTTAATTTTCTTGTTTTCTTGGGTAATAACCTACTAAAGCCTCAAAATGAAGTTTAAATGCTTCAAGATATTTTTCGAATTCTTCCTTCGACTTTGAGATTACAATACTTAATCTATTATTTAAGAACATTCCAAAGCGATAAGTGCCGTTGCGTTCGGCAGAATATTCTGAATTAGCTTTAAGCATTAACAACTGAATTTTTTTTACATCGGGGTCTACTTTGGAATAATATATTTTCAAAAAGGAATCATAATATTTCCGTATCTGATTGTTAGTTAATTGAGCATTAAATTTTATTTTTTTCTTTTTGCCTTTTTTATCAACTTCATCCGTTAAAACTTCAAAGTTTTCATTAAGTATTTTCCCTAAATCTTTTACATTATTAGTACCAATATCACTAATCAATTCTTTTTTTATTTGATTATCATCAAAAAAATCCTTAATCAAAATTTGATCTTTTTTGGGGTCTTCCATATTTAATTCTCCTTTATTTATTTTCTTAATTTATAAATTGTTTCACATAAAACCGGATAAAGAATTTCCTGGATTTTTTTCGCTTCTTCATCTTTATAAATACTTAAAATTCTTTCAAAGAAATCTTCCACTTCTTTTGTAACTCCTTTCTTGCCTTTAATATTCCTATTAACAGAATAAGTCAACATCGGATGCCACATTAGTTTGCTGGTGTCTTTATTATCTTCATACGCTTTAATTATTTCAGAGATCTGCAACAAATTTCTAATTGTTCCCATAGTAACCGGATTTTCATTATCCAGAACCCAGCTTACCAAACGATTTTTTTCAAAAACAAGATCATTAAATCGTGAATTTTTTATTGGCGTTTCAAATAACAATGTACCAGCCTTATCATTTATATCATAGAAGCATTTATGATCATTTAATAATTCTTCGGGATTAATTTTGCTCTTAAATTTTTTCTTTGATGTCTTTTGATTATCCTCAGCGAACTCTGCAACGATTCTAATAGGTGTATGATGTTTAAAGTTTGTTAATGAATATGAAATATGAATTTCTGGATTTGTAACAACGAAATCACTGAACACCTCATTAAATCGTTTCAGTAAATTAAGTGACGAAGATTGTGGAGTAATTAACATTAAATCATCTCCGCCCGCAAATACGGTATAAACTCGATTCTCGTTTTTAAGTTTACTTAATTCTTCATCTGTTATATCTGCTTTTTTATCCTTTTCAATCTTAACAATTTCTTCTCTTTTATTCCTCTCCCAATCTCTGAGAAATCCATTAAGGAAAAAACTAAAGAAATACTTTAAGTGATTGCTAAGCGTTGTTGTTCTTGATATTGCATTTAAATCTTTTTCTTCCTCTTCATCTTTTATTTCGCTTTTATCTCGAGTTAAGCCATAAGCCATAATTAAACCAAGATTATCAATGTCACCCTTAATAAGTGTAAGATATTGCGCTCCATCATTCTGTTCAACCATTTTGTCAAAAGGCATAACAACAGTTCTTTTCTCCTTTTCATCGTAGTATTCTGAGCAATAATTTGCAACTTCAAGAAACAAAGTATTTCTTAAAAATCCTTTATTAACATTCTCTGGTTTTAATAAATAATCAAGCACTGGGTTAATAAGTAATTTGTTTTGCAAAAGGTTTTTGGGAATGGTTTTCAAGGTATAAACATTTTTTATTTCCAAGTTGTTTTTATCATCTATCACTAAAAACAAGTTACTATCAGTAACTTCATCGCCAATTTCATATTCTAATTTTACTTGCCTATCAACCAACAGCTTTTCATCACCATCACGAATTTCTCTTTCTCTTCCAAATCTAATAGGTTTATCTGTTACCTTGCATTTAATATTATTTGAATCGCCGTCCTTTGGTTCAATATATTTATCGAGTATGATAAATTTTTGAGGATTATTACTGTCATTTGTAAAAAAGCTATTGAAAAATTGTTTGGTTTTATTAGAATTCAGATTTTCTGTTGCCTTATCTATTATTTCACCGAAAGTTATTTTTCCATCTCGTAAATCCTGCCAATTAAAATTTTCATATCCTGATATAAAACCAAGTTCATATCGGAAGTTTTCAAATAAATATTTTTCTATTTCATCAATTGCTTTTCTATATTGTTCTTTGAAAGACGCATTATTTGGTGCGATAATATAGAACTTGCCACCTGCAAGCATTACTAAATTGCATTCAGTTAATTCGAAACAATCGAGAAATTTAGAAGCAAAGTTTCTTGCGAGTACCTGAACGAATATTGATCTGCCTCTTAGAATTTTAGCGGGTTTTTTATGAATTACATCAAAGATATAGGATTGTATTCCTGGAATATCTCCGATAACTAAATTTAAGGTTTTTTCATTTTGATTGTCTCGTTGCGTTTTCCAAATTGTATGTGCCAATCCAGCTACATCTTTTAAATGATTAAAAAGAGATATATCAGTTTTTGAACTTCCGGTAAAATCTGGCACACACCAGAGCCATTTTTCAAATAGAACCAACAATAAATTTATCAGTGTATTGAAATCAGAGTCATCTTTGTAAAAATTAAGTATAATACTTAACTGAGCTTTAAATTCGGCCAAATCAGTGCTTGAATATTTATGCTGCAATGCTTTATCTTCATCTTGATCATACTCGGGAATTAAGGCATTGTAATTTTCTTTGGTGAGTTGTTGATGCTTGAAGTATCTAAGTAGAGGGTCTTGTATTGAGTTAAGTTTAACCTTACTGAAAAGAGAACAAAGAAAATTATTATTCCAATCTGTACCGCCCTCTTCATTCTCCTCCTTTTCAACACGTTCGCTTGCTGAAATATGATCAGCTATTTTACAATACTTAGCATATTCATTCACTGGATTATGATGAGTTGAAATAATTTGTTTGAAAATTTCAAAGTTTTTTTCATTAACTAATATTTTAACGAACTCGTTAGTAAATTCATCAACCAATTCAACTCCTTTAGCTGGATGCGATTTAGCCTTATCTGTACATCTCTGAACAAACTTCCCTATATCGTGAAAGAGAGCGCCTAGTATAAGTGTTTTTTCCTCTGCAGTCATAAAAATTTTCCCTTATCTTTTGTTCAAACTTATTTTGTTTTTA